>JAZKYN010000165.1:0-17939 GCA_045612145.1 Bacilli bacterium | reverse complement strand
TAAATAACAAATAAATTTATATAATTAAAAATATTGTTAAAAAACGTAATATATGATATAATGAAAAGGTAGAGGAAGTGAATAAAATGGAAAATGAAAAATTCAGTTGGGAGCATTTTTTGCAACCATATGAACTTGCTGTAGAAGGGTTTATATTAAAATTTGAAGGAATAAAAAAACAATACAAATTACAAAACACATATTGTCCAATAGAAATTGTAACAGGTCGTGTAAAAACGCCTGAAAGTATTATGGATAAAGCAAAAAGAATGAATGTAGCTTTTGAAAATATTTCAAAACAAGTATATGATATAGGTGGTGTTAGAATCACTTGTAAGTACCTAGAAGATGTTTATAAAGTTGCTGAACTTTTAAAACTAAGAAAAGATGTAAAATTACTAGAAGAAAGAGATTATATTAAAAATGTAAAACCTAGTGGATATAGATCTCTTCATTTAATAATGTCATATAATGTTGAAACAATTGATGGACAAGTACCTTTAATTTTAGAATTTCAAATAAGAACTCATGCTATGCACTTTTGGGCAAGTATTGAACATTCATTAAAATATAAATATCAAAAACAAATACCAAATTCTATAAAAGATAGATTAAAAAGCGCAAGTGTTGCCGCGAGTAAACTAGATGAAGAAATGTCACAAATTCATAAACTTATTAATGAATTAGATAACGGATCTGAATCTAATAATTATGATCATCTTGAAAATGAAATTTCAATGGCTGATTTAAAAAAATGGTAATCTATGATAAAAAGATATATTATAGAAGATGATGAAATATTATTAAAAGAATATTTAATCAAACAAAATTTATATGCAAATACTTTAAAAGATATAAAACAACATAATGGACAATTTTTAGTTAATGACCAAATTGTTGAAAATTGGTATAAATTAAAAAAGGGAGATTTGCTTGAAGTTGTTCTTCCTGCATCAATTAGTGGGGAAAATATAAAATCTATAAAAGGAGATTTTGAAATATTATATGAAGATTCATATCTTTTAATAATTAATAAAGAAAATAATATTGCTAGCATCCCAACAAGAGAACATTATGAAAAATCACTTGCAAATTATGTTATGTCTTATTATAAAAGAATAGGTATAGTTTCAAATATCCATTTTGTAGGTCGTCTTGATTTTGCAACAAGTGGTATAATCGTACTTGCAAAAAATCCATATGTTATGGCAAAAATGAAAGAAATTGAAATAATAAAAGAGTATTTATTAGAAGTAGAAGGTATTTTTGAAAAAGATAGTGGAATATTTGAATGTGGAATTGAAAAAGATCCTAACAGTATTATAAAAAGAAGAGTAACAAATGATTTTATAAATAGTAAAACAATATATGAAGTTTTAAAAAGAAAAGAAAAATCAACTATTATAAAAGCAAGACTTGTTACAGGTAAAACACATCAATTGAGACTTCACTTTGAAACTATGGGTTATCCGATAATAGGTGACGAATTATATGGAAATAAAGAAGAAGATAATATATTACATCTACATAGTTATCATATTAATTTTAAACACCCTATTTCTGGAAAAATAGTTGATATAATAACTTATCCAATATGGTATAAAGATATGATTTAATCATATCTTTTTTTAGTGTTTTCTAAATTTTCATCTATTAAACCATACTCTTTTGCAGTAAAAGAATCCATATAAAAATCTCGATCAGTATCTCTTTCTATAATATTAATATCTTTTTTTGTTATATTAGCAAGTATTTCATTAAGAATTTTTTTGGTATTAATAATTTCATTAGCGATTATTTTAATATCACTTGCTTGTCCTTTTGCTCCACCAAGAGGTTGGTGAATCATTATTTTTGTATGTTTTAAAGCGTATCTTTTGTCACCACTTGCAAGTAAAAATGCTCCCATACTTGCGCACAGTCCCATTCCAATTGTAATACATTTGTTTGTTATATAATTCATTGTATCGTAAATAGATAATCCAGCACTGACAGAACCACCTGGTGAATTAATATACAAATATATATCTTTTTCTTTGTCTTGACTTGATAAGAATAGTAGTTGTGCAATAACACTTGCACTTACTTCATCAGTAATTTCTCCAAAAATTAAAATAATACGATCTTTTAAAAGTCTTGAATATATATCAAAACTTCTTTCGCCTTTATTAGTTTGTTCGATAACAACAGGAGTTAAATACATAATAATCACCTCTAAATATATTATAACTATTTTAAATGTCAAAAACATACGTAATATGTAAGAAGCCTATACAAAAATAAAAAAATAAAATATAATACAATTGAAAGAGGTGAAATTATGCAAGGTTTTTATAATCAAAATAATTTTCCTGGAATGAATTTTAATAATTATAATAATGAACAAAATGTTAATATGGAAAATAATGGTTGTAAATGTAATAATGTAGAAAATCACAATTGTAATTGTAACAACATGAATAATCAAGTTTGCCCAACAACATTTAAAACATGTCCTCCTATTGTTACTTGTTCAAAGCAAGTAATTAATCAATATCATGTAACAAAACAACCTTATATTCATAACTATCATACAGAAATTGTTCATCATTATGTAACACAAAACGAATTCATTCCAAATTATACATGTAATGAAGTTCATGTAAATGAACCTGATAATTCGAACTATCCATTATAGTTAATGTAGAAAAGCTTACAAAATAATATTCGTAATGAATATTAAAATGTAGGCTTTTTCTATTGCAAGAATCTTAAAAATAGTGTATAATAAGTAGGTATAAATAAAACGAAGATTGGAAGAGTAGATAACAAGACATTATTTAGGGAGAATGAGCCATAGACTGAAAGCTCGTTTATAATAGATGTTATTGAAGTTCACCCATGAGTGACCGTAAAAAAGTCCGTTCCCAGCGTTAATGGATAATAAGGAAAATGTAAATTATTTTATATTTTTGAATAAAGGTGGTACCACGAATGTTTCGTCCTTTTTATGGATGAAACATTTTTTTATTTTTGGAGGAATTATGGAAAATAAATTAAATGAAATTTTACAACAAGCGTTAAATGAAATTAATGTTGCGACAACACAACTTAACTTAAATGAAATTAGAGCTTTCTATACAGGTAAAAAAAGTCCGCTTGGAGAAATAATGAAAACTCTTGCTACAGCAACTATTGAAGAAAAGAAAACAATTGGTGCTGCATCAAATAAAGTAAAACAAGAAATTGAACTTGCAATTTCTAAAAAAAGAGAAGAATTAGAAACTATTGAAGTAAATAAAAAATTAGAATCAGAAGCAATCGACGTAACACTTCCTGGTTATGATTTTAAAAATGGTTCAATTCATCCTTTAAACAAAGTAATTGAAGAGTTAGAAGATATATTTGTTGGTATGGGGTATAGTGTTGCAGAAGGACCTGAAGTTGAAGTTGATGTATTCAATTTCGAAATGTTAAATGTTCCAAAAGGACATCCGGCTCGTGACATGCAAGATTCATTCTATATTAATGAAAATGTATTAATGCGCACGCAAACTTCTCCTGTTCAAGTTAGAACATTACTTCAAGCTGAAGGAAAACCAGTAAAAATTATTTGCCCTGGTAAAGTATATAGAAGAGATGATGATGATGCAACTCACTCTCATCAATTTATGCAATTAGAAGGTCTTGTTGTAGATAAAAATATTTCAATGTCAGATTTAAAAGGAACATTAAGTTTATTAATGAAAAAAATGTTTGGAGAAAACAGAAGTATTCGTTTTAAACCATCATACTTCCCATTCACAGAACCAAGTGTTGAAGTTGACGTAAGCTGCTTCAAATGTGGTGGTAAAGGATGCCCAATGTGTAAACATACAGGTTGGATTGAAGTATTAGGTGCTGGTATGGTTCATCCTAACGTATTAAAAGGAGCAGGATATGACCCTGAAGTATATAAAGGATTTGCATTTGGTATCGGTGTCGAACGTGTTACAATGTTAAGACATGGAATTGATGACATTAGAAATTTCTATACAAATGATAGTCGTTTCTTAAAACAATTTGAAGGAGAAAGATAATATGATAGTATCTTATAATTGGTTAAAAGAATTAGTTAAATTAAATGTTCCAGCAGAAAAACTTGCTGAAGAAATGTCATTATATAGTATCGAAGTTGAATCATTCAAAAAATTAGTTGAAGCTACTAATTTAGTAGTAGGTCATGTTATTGAAAAGAAACCTCATGAAAATTCAGATCATTTAAATGTATGTCAAGTAAACTTTGGTGATTATAATTTACAAATTGTTTGTGGTGCTCCAAATGTTGCAGAAGGCCAAAAAGTAATTGTTGCTTTACCTGGTGCTGTTTTACCTGGTGGTACAATTAAAAAATCAGCAATTCGTGGTGTTGAATCAAACGGTATGATTTGTTCGTTACAAGAACTTGGATTAGATTCAAAATATGTTCCACAAGAATATGCACATGGTATCTATGTTTTAGGTAGTGATGCAGTTCCAGGAACAAATGCACTTGAATACTTATGTTTAGATGATTATGTGATTGAACTTGGGTTAACTCCAAATAGAATGGATTTATTATCAATGAATGGTGTTGCAAACGATGTTGTTGCAATGTATAATTCAGAAAGACTTCCACTTGAATATGAATTACATGAAGTTGAAAAAGAGGCAAAAGATGAAGTATCAGTTACACTTGAAACAACAAATTGTTATACATATTATGCAAGGGTAATTGAAGATGTTGAAATTAAAGAATCACCAAACTTCATTAAAGCAAGATTAATTGCAAGTGGTATTAGACCTATTAATAACGTAGTTGATATTACAAACTATATTTTAATGCTATTTGGACAACCTCTTCATTCGTTTGATAAAGACTTACTAGGAAATAAAATTGTAGTACGTCGTGCAAATGAAGGTGAAAAAACAGTTACACTTGATGAAGTAGAAAGAACATTAAATCATAGTGATATCGTTATTACAGATGGTGAAAAACCAGTTTGTATCGCAGGTGTAATGGGTTCAAGTAATACTGAAGTAACAAACAATACAAAAAATATTGTTTTAGAGTCAGCAGTATTTAGACCTCTTAGTATTAGAAAAACATCTTCAAGATTAGGTCTTAGAAGTGAAGCAAGTGTTAGATATGAAAGAGGCGTTGATTTAAATCAAACATTAGAAGCTTTAAATTATGCATGTTATTTACTTGAAAAATATGCAGGTGGTAAAGTTTTAAAAGGTTATGTTCACGAAGGTACTGAACATGTTGATGATAAGGAAATTGTTCTTTCAACTAAATTTGTTAATGAATATTTAGGAATAGAAATTAAAGAAGAAAAAATCATTTCTATTTTAGAAACTTTAGGATTTAAAGTAGAAAAAGAAAATGACGATTTAAAGGTATATGTACCTAATAGAAGATTAGATATTACTATTAAACAAGATTTAGTAGAAGAAATTGCAAGAATTAATGGATATGACAAATTAAATGAAAGCTTACCTGTTATGGAAGTAAGTGGTGAACTTACTCCATCTCAAAAAGCAAGAAGAACAATTAGACATACTCTTTCCGCAATTGGATTTAATGAAGCAGTTACTTATTCATTAATTAGTCCATCAAGACAAGAAGAATTCTTAATTGATGAAGTTCAAACAGAAAACATTAAATTAAGCCACCCAATGAGTGAAGAACATTCAGTATTAAGAAAAAGTTTATTACCATCACTTGTAGATGTTGTAAGTTATCATAATGCTCGTAAATTAAATGATGTTGCTTTATTTGAAATTGGTAAAAAATACTATAAAGTTGAAGATTCAACATATGAAGAAAATTTATTTGCAGGTGCTATTACAGGTAAAGTAGCTTCAACATTATGGCAAGAACCAAATAAAAAAGCAGACTTCTATTATGTAAAAGGTGTATTAGATTTATTATTTAATAAACTTCGCTTAGATGTTAAATATCTTCCGCTTGAAAATGCGCCAAAAGAATTACATCCAAAACGTGTTGCAAAAATTATTGTTGAAAATAGACTTGTAGGTTTAGTTGGAGCTCTTCATCCAAAATATGCAAAAGACAATAATTTAGAAGATACATATGTATTTGAAATTAATTTAGACAAAGTTTTAGAAAATACAAAACCAGTTATTTCATTTAAACATATTTCAAAAGTTCCATCTGTAGATAGAGACTTAGCTCTTGTAATGGATATGGAAATGAATATTGGTGAAGTATTAGAAGCTATCAAAAAAAGCGATAAAATGATTTCGAATATTAAAGTATTCGATTTATACATTGGTGATAAAATTGAAGCAAATAAAAAATCTGTTGCAATCAGAATTACTTTAGAATCAGATGAAACATTAACAGAAGATGTTATTAGTTCAAAAATCAGTAGAATTTTAAAATCATTAGAATATCGTTTTAAAATCACTCTTAGAGCCTAAAAAACCTCGATTTTCGAGGTTTTTTCTTTTTTTATAATAAAAGCCTATCATTTGAAATAATGTATGTTTTATTGTATAATGTAACAAGTAAGTAGGTAATAAAATGATAGAAAAAGAGTACAAAAGAATTATAATATTAGGCCCTGCTGGTTCTGGTAAAACAACTTTATCTAAATTCATAGCAAAAGAATTTGATGTCGAAGCTATTCATTTAGATAAAGAATATTGGTTACCAAACTGGGAAAGACCAAATCCTGAAGATTGGAATAAAAAATTGCAAACATATGTTGATAAAGATTCATGGATAATGGATGGTAATTATATTGATAGTCTAGACATAAGACTTGAAAGAGCTGATTTAGTTATCATGTTAGACATTGATTTAAAAACATGCGTAAAATCAATTATCATAAGAACTGTTAAAGGTTACTTTATTAAAAGAAAAGACTTAGCTGAAGGTTGTGAAGATAAATTTGATGAATCTAAGAAAAATCTTATTTCTTGGACAAAACAATTTAAAACAGCTTATTTTCCGCAACTAATTGATTTATGTATCAAATATCCAAATGTTGATATTAAATTATTTAGAACAAGAAAAGGTGCTAGAGAATTTATCGAAAGGATTAATAGAAGAAGTGAATAGAAAAATATTTTATATAATGATTATTGCGTTATTGTTACTTGTTTCATCATGTTCAAAAAAAACATACAATGTAGGTTTTGATACTAGTGGTGGTACAAAAATAGCAGATCAACAAGTTAAGAAAAATGATTTAGTAGTTAAACCAAATGATCCTGAAAAAGAAGGACATACTTTTATAGGATGGTATGTTGGCAAAAAAGAATTTGATTTTAATACTAAAATTGAAAATCATTTAATAATTGAAGCTAAATGGGAAAAGAATCAATATTTAGTTAAATTTGTAACAAATACAGATCAAACTATTGATGATGTTAAAGTTAAATATAATGAAAAAGTAAGCGAACCTTACACGAAACAATTAGCGAATCATCAATTTTTAGGTTGGTATTTAAATGATGAACTTTTTGATTTTAGTACTCCTGTTAAAAATGATATAACTTTAGTAGCAAAATGGGAAAAGAATGTTTTTCAAGTAAAATTTGATACTGGATATGATTATTCAATTAATGATAAAAATGTTATTCTTAATCAAACTGTTGAAGAACCAACAATTAAAAGAGAAGGTTATAAATTCTTAGGTTGGTATCTAAATGATGAACTTTATGATTTTGCTACACCTATAACAAGCGATATTACTTTAATAGCAAAATGGGATGTTGTACAATATGTAATTAGATTTAATACAAATACAGATGATGAAATTGCAAATCGTTATGTAAATCACGGAACATATTTAACAGAACCAGTGTTAGAACTAGAAGGATATGAATTCTTAGGATGGTTCTTTAAAGGTGAGTTATATGATTTTACAAAACCAGTAACAGCAAATGCTACATTATCAGCTAGATTTGAAATGAAAGATGAAAAAGTTTTAGAAGAAATAAAAAAAGTAGTTCCTGAAGTAACTACATCAAATTTACCTTTCTTTGTGAACTTAGATAAATGTAGTGCTGAATTTATTTGGGAATCTAATAATGAAGATGTAATATCATCATATGGACAAGTTGCAAGATTTACAACTGATAAAAATGTAAAAATCAAAGTTACTGTTTTATATAGTGATCGTCAATATGAGGTAGAATTAAACGTGCTTGTACCAAAAGTTGAATTAAAGAAAATTGAAAAAGGAAAAATCGTAAGTGGTTATTTAGCTGATTATGGATCATTTGGTGGTATATCTGATAAAATGCTTGAACAACTTGATATAATAAATTATTCATTTGGAACTATATCAAACGGCGAATTAAGAATTCCTGCATCTATGAACAAAGATCTTGTTTTATCTTACAGAGAAAAAGGTGTAAGAATTGTACTTGCTATTGGTGGATGGGGTGCTGATGGATTCTCACAAGCTGTTAGAACTGAAGCATCAAGAAATAAATTTATAGATTCAATTATGGATATAATAAAGAAATATCAATTTGATGGAATTGATATTGACTGGGAATATCCAACAAGTGGAGTTGCAGGAATTGAATATCATAGTAGTGACAGAAATAATCTAACATTATTCTGCCAAGCTTTAAAACAAAAAATGCAAGCATATAGAGATGATTTAATTTTATCAATAGCGATTGCGCCAACTAACTCATATTATGATTTAGCGCAACTTAATAAATGTGTTGATTTCTTTAATTTAATGACGTATGATTTTGCGATGGGTTCATATGCGCTACATGATTCAAATTTATACGGATATGCACAAACTAAAACATCTATGGATAATTCGGTTTCTATAGTTAAAAATTATGTTGATGCTGATAAAATTATTCCTGGAGCTGCATTCTATACAAGAAGAGGATATTTTGAATCAGAATCAAATCAAAAACTTGGATCAAAATTATCAATCTCAATGGCTAACAATCCTTTAACTTATAAACAATTAATGGAAATGGTTAAAAATGACCCAACAATAGTTGAATCATATGATGAAACTGCAGAAGCTGCATATATTATACATAAACGTTGGTTCTATAGTTATGATAATCCTCGCAGTATTTTAGCAAAATGCAATTACATTAAAGAAAATAAACTTGGTGGATTAATGTGTTGGGATTTAACTAATGACTATATTGATGAAAATGGATATGGAGTATTAGTTAATTCAATGTATGAAGGCATGAAATAAAACAATAAAACTATAAAGTGTAAACTTTATAGTTTTTTATTATATAAAATAAAATATCATATAGTAAACAAAAAAATTAGAAATTTGATATAATAAATAATAAGAGGGGAAACAAAAATTAAAAATAAAGAAGGGATAAAAAAATGAACATAGGAGAAAAAATCAAACAAACAAGAATTGAAAAAAATATTTCAATTGAAAATCTTGCAGAATTAATCAATGATGATGTTGAAAATATCATTAAATATGAAGAAAATGAATTAGAACCTACTCTTGACAAAAAATTATCTTTATGTAATGTACTAGATTTAAAATTAGATGATTTAAGTTTTAATATTAATACTACACGAAAAGAAACATATGTTGTTAAGAATGAAGATGAATCTCAAGAAGAAAATAAAGAAAGTGTTATAGAAGAAACTGAAGAAGAAATAAAGGAAACTCCTTTTGCGACATCTACAACAGTGTATACTGAAGAAGTATTTGATGCAGTATTTAAAAAAGATTATAAGAAATATTGTATTCAAATGTCTATATCACTAATTGGTTATATTTTAATTACTTTATATACTTATTACATAAAAATGAATTTATTTACATATATTGGATTAGTAATATCAGCATATACTTTATTAAAATTAATGATATCACTTAGAAATTATAAACGAAATAAAATTCAGTGGTTAGAACAATATGGAAATGTAATTAAACAATATGATTATTATAAAGAATATATTCATATAACTTCTAACGTAGAAGACCAACCAGGAGTTAGTTTTGAATATGCTGTAATAGTTAGAGTTATTGAAAAATCAAATTACATTCTTTGTATGTGTTTAGCAAATGTAAGAACAATACTTATTATTGATAAAAAAACTTTAGATGATGAAAGTCTTGTAAAAGTTAGAGCTACATTAAAAGAAACTTGTAAAGATTATATTGAACAAAGCCCTGAAAGAAAAGTTCAACAAGAACCAAGTAAAGTAGAAAAAACAGTAAATATCTTAAATTTAATAACTTTAATAATTGCAATTTCATCAGTAATTATTGTAAATATTATAAATAGAGTATTCAGTATTGATGCGACTTTAGAAAATAATTTATTAGTTTATGGAATTGCTATAATTCTTCCATTAATGTCTGTAATAATGGGTATTGTATCTAATAAAAAATTTAATATCAGATCATTGAAAAATATTATTGTCGGTATTGTAATGTGTGGTATTTGTGTACTATTTATGGGTTTATCATTTGTTAATCATTATGTTTTAAAAATGAGTAATAATGATGAATTAAAAGAGAAAATTGAAAATGTATCAACAATTGAAATGCCTGATTATTATTACACTTTATATTATTCAGATAAAAATGATAATGTTGTAATAAATAGTAATGAATATAAAATTAATTCATATCAAGTTTGGAGTTTTGTAAAAAAAGATGAAGTTGCTGATTTTGAAAAAGGATTAGTTAATACATCAAATTGGAATAATTATTCAGATTATAAAGATACATTTGTTTTAACGGAAAAAGCAAATTCACTTTTAAAAAGTTTAGGATATGATACATCTAAACCAGCGACGTATTTCTTATTAAGTGATGGTAGCAGTAATGTATTAAATGTTGAAGATGGTCATTATACATTTATGGCTTATTATGTTGAGTCTAACTATTTATTAGTTGTTGACTTTGAAATTGTAAAATAAATATATATTAGGAAAGGAGGAAAAAAATGATAAAATTATTTTATGAAAAACTAAAAGAATCTATGATGTCTGTTTTGCCAATAGCAATATTAGTTTTAATTTTATGTTGTTTTTTTCCAATTCCTTTCCCAACAATATTTGCATTTTTGATTGGTGCTATATTATTAATTGTAGGTTTAAGTTTCTTTAACTTAGGAGCTGAATCTTCAATGATGAAACTTGGTGAAGATATTGGTACATATGTAACAAAGAAAAGAAACTTAACGATATTAATTGTTATAATTGCTGTTATAGGCTTTATAATAAGTGTAGCAGAACCAGATTTAATGGTTCTTGCAAAACAATTAGATAAAACGATACCAATGATTGTACTTATTATATTTGTGTCTTTTGGTGTTGGCGCATTTTTATCTATAGCTCTTGTAAGAATTGTATTACAAGTAAATTTAAATTTAGTTTTATTTGTGATGTATTTTATATTATTTTTGATTGCAACGTTTGTGCCTGATGAGTTTATTGCGCTAGCATTTGATTCAGGTGGTGTTACAACAGGACCAATGACAGTTCCTTTTATACTTGCTTTAGGTATCGGGGTTGCAAATGCGCGTGGATCTAAAGATTCGAAAAATGATTCATTCGGACTTGTTTCATTTTGTTCAGTAGGACCAATTTTAATGGTTTTAATACTTGGAATATTCTTCAAAAATCCTGAAGTTGAAACAGAATCAATAAATGCTTATAAAACATTTGGTGAATTTGGAAAAACTTTTGGTCATACTTTATTTGATATGGTCTTAGAAATTGGCATTGCGATATTACCAATATTAATATGTGTATTTGTGTTTAAAGTATTATTAACAAAAGATACAAAAAAGAACATATTGAAAATGTTAATTGGGTTAGGATTTACATTTATTGGACTTGTGATTTTCTTAACTGGAGCAAACATAGGTTTTATGCCTGTTGCGAATATTTTAGGTTCAATAATAGGTTCTAAAAGTATTAAATGGATTTTAATACCTCTTGGTATGGTTATGGGATTCTTTGTTGTTATGGCAGAACCTGCTGTTGCAGTATTAAATAAACAAGTAGAAGAAATAACAAGTGGGGCCATTAATAAAAAAATTATGATGATTTCAATGGCTGTTGGAGTATCTGTTTCAGTTGGTTTGTCGATGACAAGAGTTATTTTTGATTTTAGTATTTGGTATATTTTAATACCTGGATATTTAATAGCTTTAGGATTAATGTTCTTCGTACCTAAAATATTCACAGCAATTGCATTTGACTCAGGTGGAGTTGCAAGTGGGCCAATGACTGCTACATTCTTATTACCACTAGCTGTTGGAGCATGTACAGTAATATATGCAAACAGTAGTGATTATGCATTAAAAATGTTAACAAATGGTTATGGAGTTGTTGCCCTTGTTGCAATGACACCACTTATAGTTGTACAAATAGTTGGTTTAATATTTAAAATAAAGACAAGAATTCTTTCAGTTAATGCAATTAGAGAAAAAGAAGAAATTATTGAATTTAATATAGATTATTCCGAATTGGAGGAAAAGTCATATGAATAAACAAATTAATGGAATAAGACTTTTTATTACAATTGTAGATCGTCATAAAGGAAAAGAAGTCACAGAATTATTTGAAGAAGTTGGTTGCCATTTTCATGAAATAATTTATGGAAAAGGTACTGCTCCAAAAGAAATATATAATTATCTAGGTTTTGGGGATATAGAAAAAGAAGTTGTAATTTCTCTTGCACCAACAAATATCGTTCCATTTATGATTGATGTTTTAAAAACAGAATTACATTTTGATCAACCAGGACATGGTGTTGCTTGTACTATACCACTTGATAGTGTAGCTGGAAAAAGTGTAATAGAAGAAATGATGAGAGTGAAAAAACAAAAAACAGAATTAACTTTTCAAAAGGAGGTAGAATAATATGCGTCATTTAATATTATGTATTTGTAATGATGGAAACGCTGATGAAATCATGGAAACTGCAAAAATAGCAGGCGCAAGAGGTGGTACAATAATTCACGCTAGAGGGTCTGCTCATAAAGATGCTGAACAATTCTTAGGAATCACAATTCAACCTGAAAAAGAAATCATAATGATTATTACAAATGAAAAAGGTAAAAACATTATTATGGAAGCTATAAATACAAATCATGGTGTTGGAACTAAATCACATGCTATTACATTCTCACTTCCTGTTGATGATATTGTAGGAATTGATATTTAAACTAAAAAAGTATCATAAAGAACGATATGTTCTCTATGATACTTTTTAATTTTTTACATATTCCTCTAAAGTAAGTTTAGATTGAATTTTATCATCATCAATATTATCTAAATCTAATAGTAAATCATATAATTCGTCAACAATTGCTTTGGGAGTAGAAGTACCGCTAAATAAGTGTATTTCTTCATAATGTTTTAAATTTGAAAAACTTAATTCTGAAATGTTATCGATAAATAATACATCTGATTTGTTAAGTCTTTTTGCCATTTCATACAATTTAGTAGAATTATTGCTTGTTTTGTCTCCAACAACAATAATTAAGGATTTTTCTTGAAAATTATGTTTTGTTAAGTCAATAATTATTTTTTGTCTTTTTTCGGTAGCATTACAAACCATTTTAATTTTCTTTAAATTATGAAATTTTGTTTGAAGATATTTATAAGTAGAATCAATATCAAAACTAGACATTGTTGTTTGGTGGCATAAAATGGGATTATTTATCGTTTTTTTATCTAAATTGTCATCAACAAGAAAAACGTTATCTCCTAGTGATAAAGCTGTTTCGGTTTCAGGATGATTAGATTTGCCTATAAACAACAAATCATAACCATCATTTAGTTTTTTCTTCATTTCTGTAACCGTTCTTTCTACATATGGACATGTAGCATCAACGATAACAAGATTTTTAGCTTTAGCTTTATTTATAACTTTATCACTTACACCATGAGCAGTTATAATAACTGTTCCCGATTCGATAGAATCTAACATTTCAAATCTTGATTTACCATCTAAAATTTTAATGTCAAGACTATTGAAATATTCGTTTACATGGTGATTATGGACTAAACTACCAAGCAGATAAATAGGTTTAATTGTTGTTTGGCTATTTGCTACAAGTGTTGCAATTTTTATTGCATTTCTTACACCATAACAAAAGCCTATTTCATTTGCTTTCTTTATTATTCGCATAGGAATACTCCTTATCTATATTATAATTATATTAAAAAATCATTATTTTTGCAAATCAATAGTTAATAAGTTGAAAAATATTTCAATTTTTGGTATAATAAATGCGTAAAAAATAATAAATAATAATTTAGGAGGAAAATATGTCAATTAATACATCAGATTTTAAAACTGGTATGACTATTCTTTATAACAACCAAATTTTCACAATTGTTGATTTCCAACACGTTAAACCTGGTAAAGGTCAAGCTTTCGTTCGTACAAAATTACGTAACTTAAGAACAGGAACTACAACTGAATATTCTTTCAATGCTGGTGAAAAATTAGAACAAGCAATGATCGAAAAAAGAAAAATGCAATATTTATATGGTGGTGCTGATTACTGCTTTATGGATATGGAATCTTATGAACAAGTTGAAATTCCTGCAGAAAGATTAGAATGGGAATCTAAATTCTTACTTGAAGGTATGACAATTGAAATCGTATTCTATGGTGATGAAATTTTAGGTGTTAACTTACCAGAAAAAATTTCTCTTGAAGTTACTGAAGCTTCTCCTGCTGTTGCTGGTAATACTGCAACAAATGCGTTAAAAGAAGTTACAGTTGAAACTGGATTAGTTGTTAAAGTTCCAATGTTCATTGAACAAGGCGATCGTATCATCGTTTCTACTTGGGACGGAAAATATAATTCTAGAGGATAAAAGTGTGAATATTTCACACTTTTTTTTATATTTGTGATATAATAAAGTGTAAAAGGAGAATATATTATGAAAAAAGGATTTACAAAAATATTATTATTAATGATTTTTACTTTAACTACAATTTTTTGTATTCAAGTAAAAGATATACATGCAAATAGTAAAACATACACATCTGATTATGCATCATATACTGAACAAGAAATTATAGCAACAAATGATTTAGGATATAACGTTATCCATAACAAAATAAAAGCTATTTCAACAGCAAATACTTGTTCAAATCCAAAAGAAGGATATTCGTTAATTGATAGCCCTCAACAAGTAAATATGTTAACAGTACCATCAACAGGGAATGTAAGAATTGTTAACTATACTTATCCTAATTCATCTGGTTGGACTAAACAAACACTTACAAAACTTGTTCAAAGTTTTGAATTAACAAATCCTGGTTGGGTAGTTCTTGCTGGAGTAAACGGTGATTTTTATGATATAAATGGTAACGATCATGCTTTAAAATATCATACTACTGGTTCAACAGTTTCGAATGGTGATGTTTTACGTGCTGTTGAAACAAAAAGTATTGGTTACACAAACAATGGCACGGCTGATTCGTTTAAAATAGTTAATCAAGCTTCATTTACAAATTATCATATATTAACAATATATGATGAATTAGGCAATATTATTAAAACATTTGATGTCGATAAAATTAATACTGAACCAACAGGTGATGAACTTGCTGTTTATTATACATATAAAGTAAACAATGGTTCAAGTGCTGACTTAGTAACTGTATCAGTTCCAGCAAATAATAGTTATATTTCTGAAATTCCTACAAGATGTCTTCCAACTTCAGAACCTGAAGTTTTCGCAAAAGGTGAAATTTCAAAAACTAATGTTGCGATGGAATTAAGATTCGGTCAATTTGCTATTGTAACTAATAATGAAGAAATTAAATCGTATTTATCAGTAGGTACAACAGTAAGAGTACAAAAAGATGTTACAGGAGAACTTGCTGATTGCGATCAAGTTATGGGAGCTGGAAGTACACTTGTTGAAAATGGAGTAGTTTCACAAAATAATTCAGATGGAATGAGAATACAAAGACATCCAAGAACTTGCATTGGTGTAAAAGAAGACGGAACATTAATGTTCTTTGTTATTGATGGACGCCAAGAATCTGCTGGATATAACGGTATGACGCAAGATGAAATGGGAACTATGATGGCATATTATGGTTGTTATAATGGTGTAAATGTTGATGGTGGTGGTTCATCAACATTAGGTATTCGTGATCAATATGGTAATTTCATTATTCAAAATAAACCATCTGATGGAAATGAAAGAACTAACTCAAATGCTTTATTAATTGTTGTTCCTCAAATTCAATTACAAAAAACAAATATTACAGATTCAAGTATCAAGTTATCTTATAATCAACCATTAGGTGGCATTCAAGTTAACAATTTATTAGTTACTATTAATGGAATCACAAAAGAAATGACTTCTAATGAATTTGTATTTGATGGCTTAATTCCTGAAACTGAATATGAAATGTCTTATTCGTATGATCTTACTTATAATGGTTCAACAAATAACATTAAAGGTGAAACATATAATTTCAAAACTGGTAAAATTGGACCAAATGTTGAATATGCTTATTATGATATAAATAATAATATTGTAAATCTTTCGTTTAAAACAAGTGATGTTAATGATTTGGCTACATTTGCGTGTATTGATTATACAGATGATATAGTCTTCCTTGAAAGTTTTGGAGAAACAAAACTAAATATTAAATTATCAAATGTTGAAAAATTTGATTTCAAAATTGAAATTGATTTTTCTGCTGCATCTGTTCCTAATAATAACGGTAAAGTGTTATATAATTTTACATGGTATCCATTAAATATAAATTTAAACGAATTACCTGAAAACAAAGTTGATGAAATTAATCAAATAATTGAAGAAACTAATAACGCAATAAAATATGTAGAAGTTAAAGAAGATGTTATAAGCCAAATTTTATATTCAAAAGAAAATATAACTAAAGTAATAAATAGAGATGATAGAGTAGAACCTGCAAAAGAAGCTGGAATAAAGAAACTAGAAGGATATTTAAATAGTAATAATTATAGTGATGAAAATGCAGAAATTATTAGACAACAAATTATTGCAACATACAATGTTTTACAAAGCGTGGATACATTTGAAGATGTTGAATCTATTATAAATGTTGCTGAAGAATTCATTAAATCTGTAAAAACTTTAGATCAAGAAAAAGAAGATAAACAAATTTTAGAAGCTTATAAAAAAGAAAAAATAAATGAATTAAACAGCTATGCAGAAAGCAAAAAATATTCAAAAAGAAACAAAGAGTTAATAAATAGTATAATTAATAAAACAGTTAAAAAAATAAATAATGCAGATACAAAAGAAATGATTGATGAAACATTGAATGAAGCATTAAGTGATATTGACCAAGTTAAAACAAAATCTTGTAGTTCAAATACAATTGTTATTTATTCAAATTTATTATCATTAATGATTGTTGTTTTTGTTTTATTTAAAAAATCTAAATAATACCAAGAATAATAAAATTACCTCTTCAAATAATATTATAGAAGAGGTGATTTTTTATGAAAAATACAATTACATGTAGACATTGTAAAGAACAAAATAATTGGGAAATTGAAAACCAATATGGAGTTGTTCTTGATAAACATTATGCTACAAAAGATGCTTGTGTAAGAGCAGGTAAAAAACTTGCTGAAGATTGTAATTGCGACTTAAAAGTTTGTGATTCAGAATGTGCAGAATAAGGTTAATCCTTATTCTGTTTTTAAAAAGAATTCAAATTACTTGCATCAATTTGAAAATTATGATATAATAATAAAGCAATGTTGAAAGACGTTGATTTGTTGCGGGCGTGGCGGAACTGGCAGACGCGCTAGATTTAGGCTCTAGTTCTCACGAGTGCAGGTTCGATTCCTGTCGCCCGCACCATAATTGTGGTTCCATGGTGTAGTGGTTAACATGCCAGTCTGTCACACTGGAGATCGCGGGTTCAAGTCCCGTTGGAACCGCCATT
>JAZKYN010000164.1:0-6521 GCA_045612145.1 Bacilli bacterium | reverse complement strand
TTTATATATATTTATTGCTTTTTTATAATTATCATAATTATTTGTAATAAGTACATCTTCAATAATGTTATTAGCTTTTATATTTAAAACACTCAATATTATAAATACTATTGAAATATTATCTTCAAAAAGAAGTATTTTATACTCATTTTGATTATTATTATTCATACTTATATATATGAAAAATATATATTTATTATACAAAAAAAATCTTAATAAACAAATTGCAACCTAAAATTTAAAAAATAGTGTATAATATATATGAGAAAAGGTGATTAAAATGAATAATGAAAAAACAATTAAATTAATTAAACAAACAATTAAAAAAATAAGACCATATTTAAATGCGGATGGAGGAGACATCGATTTTGTTAAATATGAAAACAACATCGTATATGTTAAACTTCTTGGTGCATGTATAGGATGTTCTTCAAGTGAAGATACAATTAATAATAGTGTAGAAGCATTACTTGTTGAAGAAGTACCTGGAGTTATTGGTGTAGAAGTGGTATTGGAGGACGAATAGTATGAAACCAGGAGATATTGTAAACGGTAAGATTACAAATATTCTAGGTTATGGTGCATTCGTTGTAGTTGGTGAATATGATGGACTTGTACATATATCAGAATTTTCTGATAATTTTGTAAAGAACATTAACGATTTTGTAAAAGTTGGACAAGAATTAAGACTTAAAGTTTTAGAAGTAGATGAAGAAAATCATCGTGTAAAACTAAGTTACAAACAAATTCATAAAACAAGAGGCGTTAGATGTAGATTACCTGAATATACAATTGACTTTGAACCACTAGCAAAAAATATGCCAGTTTGGATTGAAAAGTATAAGGAAGGAAAAAATGAATAAAAAATTAGGAATATTACTTGGTATCATAGTTTTATTACTATGCATAACTAGTTGTAAAAAAGGAAACGTTATGAATGATTATCCAAACATTGAAGATAAACATCATGTATTTGAAGAAATAGAAATTAATGATGTTTTAAAAAAACTAGAAAATAAAAAATCATTTTACTTAATACTTGGTTTTCCAGAATGTCCTTGGTGTCAAGCTATTATGCCAGTATTAAATGATGTCGCAAAAGATAATAAAGTTAAAACAATTTACTATATCAATATCAAACAAATTAGAGATAATGAAGAAGCAGTTGGACATGAAGAATATAAACAACTTGAAGAAAATTATTTCAAAGATGCTTTAGATGTTGAAAAAAACAGACTTAATGCGCCAACATTTGTAAAAGTAGAAAAAGGAGAAATGACAATGTATCATATTAATACTGTTGATACACATGTATTAAATGAAAATATGGTTCTTCCTCCATTAACTGATACAGAGTTAAAAGAATTAAAAGATATTTTAAACAAATTCTTTAATTAGTTTTCATAATAATATTATGTTAAAAATAAAATACTAATAGGTGATTTTTTGAAAAAACATTCAATTTTTATTTTGTTTTTAACTTTTATTATGCTATTTATACTAATATTTTGTATAAACAAAGTTAACGCAAGAAGTAACGATAATAATATAACAATATATTTAGATGCAGGTCATGGTGGATTTGATGGTGGCGCAACGTCACTTGATAAATTAGTTATTGAAAAAGATGTTACATTAAACGCAACATTAATATTAAAAACTTATTTAGAAAAAGTTGGGTATATTGTAAATCTTACAAGAGAAAAAGATGTAGCCTTATCGAAAAATAAAAAAGATGATATATATAAAAGAGTAGAATTAATAAATAAAAAAGATACTGACTTATATATATCAATACATGCAAATTCATATCCATCAAAAAATGTACTTGGTGCACAAACATTTTATAGTACACATATAGAAGAGAATAAAAAAATTGCAGAAAAAATAATGAAGTACTTAAAATTATCTAATAAAGATAATAAAAGGAATGCCAAAGATATAAAAGGTAAATATTTATTAGAACATACAAATACAGTTGGATGTTTAGTAGAACTTGGATTTCTAACAAACGATATAGATTTAAAAAGATTAACAGACGAATCTATGTTAAAAGAAACAATGTTTATGGTTTATTTAGGTATTCTAGAATATATAGAGGAACTTAATATATGAAAGAAATAAGATTACATATAAAATCAATAGAAGAAATGCAATCACTAGCATATGATTTAACTCATTTATTAAAGCCAACAAATGTACTTGCTTTAAATGGAGATTTAGGGGCAGGAAAAACAACATTTACAAAAGGTATTGGTAAAGCCTTAGAAATAGGAAGAGTTATAAATAGTCCTACATTTACAATAATGAAAGTATATGATGCATTTAACAAAGTAAATGGCATTGAAAAACTTTATCATTTAGATGTATATAGACTTGATGGTAGTAGTGATGATTTCGAACTAGAAGAATATTTTTATCAAAATGGAATAACTGTTGTTGAATGGGCAACGATTATTGAAGACATTCTTCCACAAGATACATTTTATATGGACATATATAGATTAACAGAAGATACAAGAGAAGTAGTACTAAAGAATTTCACAGATGAAATAATTAGTAAGTTAGGAGAGAAATATGAAGTTATTCATGGATAGCTCAACAAACTATTTATATTTAGCATTATATAGTGATAAAGAAGTAAGTTCATTTTTAAGAAATGGAAAAAATGATCACTCTGAAACATTAGTAGATGTCCTAGATAAATTCCTAAAAGAAAACAATGTAACAGTAGATGATATTACTGAAATATTTGTAGGACGTGGACCTGGTTCTTATACTGGAGTTAGAATTTCAGGAACAGTTGCGAAAGTACTTGCTCTTATAAAAAATAAAAAACTTTTTAGTTTTTCAACATTAGATTTACTACTTGTTAGCAAAATTAATAAAGATGGACTATATATGCCAAGAATTGTTGCGAAAAAAAATCATAGCTATTTTAAACTTGCAAAAATAGAAAATAATAATATTACTTTTGATAAAGAAGATTCATTCTTAATTGATGAAGAACTTCTTCCATTTGAAAATTATCAAAATATTGAAGCAACAGATGAAGTCCTTCTAACAAAAGGTTTAGCAGAAAACATAATAAAACATAACTTATATAAAGAAGAAGATATATATAATTATGTTCCAAATTATTTAAGAAGTGAAATCAATGGTTAATATTAGAACATTAAAAAAAGAAGATATAAAAAAAATTGTATATCTAGAAGAAACATTCCTTGGAGAAACACTTGGTGAAGAAATGTTAGAATCAGAACTTGATTCAAAAGTAACAAAATTTTATGTTGCGACAATAAATGAAGAAGTAGTTGGATATATTGGAAGATATGAACTACTAAATGAGGCAGAAGTGTTAAACTTTGTTGTAGATGAAACATATCAAAGACAAGGCATTGGCCAAATGTTATTTAACAAGGTTGAAGAAGATTTACCTAACTTAGAAAAAATGACTCTAGAAGTAAGAGAGTCAAATACAAAGGCAAAAAATTTTTATACAAAAAATGGATTTAAACAAATATCAATAAGAAAAAACTATTATAAAAATAACGAAAATGCCTTAGTACTTATTAAGGAGTATTTATGAGAATATTAGCAATAGAATCAAGTTGTGATGAAACAAGCGTTGCGATAGTTGAAGATGGAAAAAAAGTACTATGTAATGTTGTATACACACAAATTGAAGTTCATAAATTATATGGTGGTGTAGTACCAGAAGTAGCTAGTAGACGCCATATCGAAAAAATAACATATGTAATAGATGCGGCAATGAAAGAAGCAAATTTATCATATGATGATATTGATAAAATTGCTGTAACAGCAACACCTGGATTAATTGGATCATTAATGGTTGGTGTTAATGCTGCAAAAACAATAGGACTTGCATACAATAAACCAGTAATCATGGTAAATCACATTCACGGACACATATATGCAAACTACCTAGAAAGTGATTTCGAATTCCCGCTAATTGCACTTGTTGTATCAGGTGGACATACAGAACTAGTACTTATGAAAGATCACTTTGAATTTGAAATTCTAGGAGAAACACTAGATGATGCAGTTGGTGAGGCATATGATAAAGTCGCAAGAGTAGTAGAAGTAGGATATCCTGGTGGACCAATTTTAGATAAAATGGCAAAACTTGGAAAACCATCTTATCAATTACCTCATGTTAAACTTTCAAAAGATAGCTACGACTTCAGTTTCTCAGGACTTAAATCAGCAGTAATAAATTTACATAATAAATGTAAAATGAAAAATGAAGAATTAAACTACAATGATCTTGCGACAAGTTTCCAAGATGCAGTACTAGACGTTCTTGTAACAAAAACATCAAATGCCGCAACAGAATACAATGCAAAACAAGTATTACTTGCAGGTGGAGTTGCAGCAAACTCAGGATTAAGAGAAAAAATGAAAGAAGAAATGGAAAGAATCAATGTAAAACTTACAGTACCTTCTTTCAAAAATTGTACAGATAATGCCGCAATGATTGGTGTTGCAGGATATTTCCAAGATAAAAAAGAAAATCTTAACGATTAGTTCGTTAAGATTTTTTTTAAATAAAATAACGTAAATTTCTATATTATATCGTATTTATATATATGAAAGATATTTTATAATATAGGAGTTATTTTATGGCAAATAAAAGAAAAAGAAATAAAAGAAAATTAGAGGTTTTCAAAAAAAGGACTCAGGGAGAAGGAAAAGGACATCCAGCTTTTATATATGAGAAGGTGGGAGATGAATACAAATATATAGGTCTTACCACTTCGGAGAAAATCAAATTTAAAAATGGTGTTGAGATTATTACAATTAAGTTAATTAATAATCCAGATCCGAATTCTAATGATACATCTTATATAATGCCATATTCTGAACAAAGACCTACAACTCATTTTGGAAGGAAATTAGCAAATTGGAAATTTTCTTCTAAGGATAATAAAACAGTAGAAAATATTAAAAAACAAAAAAAGCCCTAATGGGCTTTTAAGTGAAAGACGGCAATATATTGATAAATATATGTAATAGACCCACAAGCTCAACCTTAAAAAGGGAACTCTAACATCTTTCTCGAAAATTATATCATTTAATAATTATTTTGTCAATATGTAATTAAAAAAAGAAATAGCTAATTGGCGGTAGTCATTAGCTGCCACTATTCTATTTCTTTAACATTATATATTAATAATTAAGTATTATCAAATAAATTATGATATAATACATATAAGAAAATTATATTATATGGTGATGTGCATGTTAGATTTAAAAATTAAAGATATAAATGAAATGACAATTGATGAATTAATAGGGCAAGTTATTATGATAGGAGTACCTAGTTATAATTTAGATAATGACTATAAAAAATTCATTGAAGAATATAAAATTGGTAATTATATTTTATTTGCAAGAAACTATAAAGATACAAAACAAATGCAAAAATTTATGAAAGATTTATATGAACATGCACAAAATGTAACTGGTTCTTTTCCACTTGTATCAATAGACCAAGAAGGGGGAATGGTTGTAAGATTATTTAAGGATGTTACATTTCCTGCAAGTCCACTTACAACTTCAGCAACATCAGTTGAAAATGCTCCCTATATTACAGGTTCAATAATCGCAAAAGATATGTTAAAATTTGGAATAAATTTAAATTTAGCACCATGTCTAGAAATAAATGATGAATTATCAAATCCTCTTGTTAATGTAAGAGGATATGGAGCTAGTAAAGAAATTGTACTTCGAAATGCAACTAAATTTGTTAGAGGTCTTCAAGAAAATGGTGTATTAAGTTGTATAAAACATTATCCTGGTGCAGGTTCAAGTACAAAAGATTCGCATTTAGAATTACCAATAATAGATGATGCAAAAGAAAACTTAATTAATTATAATATGTATCCATTCTTTAATTTACTTGAAAGTAGTGCATTAATGACAAGTCACTGTATATATAAGTCATTTGATGAATATCCATCAACACTTTCAAAAATATTACTTACTGATGTTTTAAGAAAAGAAGTAGGATTTAAAGGATTAATAATTTCAGATGGTATGGAAATGAAAGCAATACTTGATCACTATGGTCTTGTTGATGGAACTATAATGGCACTTAATGCAGGTTGTGATTTATTATTATTATGTCATGACTATGAATATCAAAAAATTGCTCTTGATACTGTAAAAGAAGCAGTGCTTGATGGAAGGATATCAATAGAGTTATTAAAAGAAAAAGTTGAAAGAATAAATAATGCAAAATATAAAGTTATTGAACATTTAAAGAAAAACTTTAATAATAATGATTATATAATAAATGAAGAAGAACATAACATAATGCAAAACATAGTTGATAATTCATTTACAAAAATATTAGGTAATATTCCAACTTTAAAAGAAAAAACTTTAATACTTTCATCAACAACAAAAGTAGCAAGCATTGTAGAAGATGAATTTGATAATTATAACTTAACAAAAACACTAAAAAATAACTTTAGTGAATATGATATTATCGAATT
>JAZKYN010000163.1:0-20963 GCA_045612145.1 Bacilli bacterium | reverse complement strand
TCTATCTCTTTGTTCTAAATTGAACTTGTTTTTACCTTTATATGCACGATATAATTGTTGTACATTTCTTATTATAATTGTCATTACAGCAACAATTGCAAATAAGAAAATTGCTATTATTATTCCTATTGTTCTATCCATATTACTACCTCATATAACTATTATAATATATTTATTTAAAAAATAAAAGTGATTATAAAATTTTATAATCACTTTCGTTTTTTATAATTATTAATTTAATGCATCGTAAATAGTATTAATATATCTATCTGCTGTATCTTCTGTGTATGCCCAACACATAATACCCATACCAGTATATTGTTTTACAAATTGATATTTTGCTAAAATAACTTCTTCACTTTCATATGATACAAATATTTTATTAGTTGCATTATATAAATAAGAACCGACAATTTGATTTTTTGAATTGTATTCAATATATTTTACATAAGCACTGTTTTTTAATAATGTGTCAATTGCATTTCCAAACAAAGTACCACTTGCGAATGATCCTGTAACACCTGAAATTTGAGTAATTGTACCACTTACTCCAAGTCCTGGATATTTGCTTGTTGAACTTACAGTACCTGTTACTTTATATGCTTTACCATATCCTGCAGAACCTACAATAATTTTGCTTTTACTTAATCCTGCATTTGTAAATAATGTTGTACCGTATTCTATACCAAAGCCATATCCTCCATCATTTGATGAAATATATGCTGGAGAAAGATGAGTTGTTTTATCAGTTCTATTTACATCATAACTCATCATATTTACATAGTCTAAATATGAGTTTAATGTTTTTAAATCAAATCTGTCACTTCCAGCGCCCCATGAAGTACCTGGGATTGCGGCTGTAAGCAAATATGGTGTACCATTTTTTGCTTGTCTATTATTCATTTCTTGTCTAAATGCTTTTACTAAATTATTCATTTGTGTTGCATTTACTTTTCTATTTGAATCAACTGATTCCCAGTCTAAATCTACTCCATCTAAATAGTTAGCATCTACTAAATCCATTGTATTTTTTACAAATTCACTAATTAAATTTGCATCTTTTGTAATTGTATTAAATGCGGCATATGTATCAGCACCAACACCATTTATACTTAATACTACTCTGATACCTTCTTGTCTTAATTTGATTACTTCATTAAAATATGAAATATTTTCAATTGAAATAGTACCATTAGATTTAGGTGTTGCGAAAGCGTAATAAACAATATCTAAAACTTCTTTTGCTTTGTTTGAAAATAATGTGTTTTCTTTTTTATATCTTTCGCTATAACTTTTATATGTTGAAGTTGCGCCTGATTGGAAATATGTAGCTACAGGTGTAGACGGCATAGTATCAAATAAAACAGGATCTACAGTGATTTGTTTTGATTTTGTCGCTGTTCCACCTGATTTGTATGTAATAGTTACAGTAACAGTTACTGTTTGAGTTTGGTGTGTTTGATAGGCTTTATTAATTGTTGCTACTTCGCCATTAATTACATATAAATTTTTGTTTGAACTTGACCATTTAAATGAAGCATCTTTGTTTTCTAAAATTAATGTATCAACTGTATCAGATGTTGCAATATCACTAACACAATTTAAAATATTGTTTGTAGCAAAGAATTCTAATTCTTCAATTTTTTCTTCTAATTCTTCTAGTTTATTTAAGTTATTTACAAATAATTTTTCATCATTTGATAGATTATTATATGCAGTTCTTGCGGCTTCAACTTTTTCTTTATCATCTACATCTACATCATTTACATTTGGAAGTGAATTAATTAAATTTATAACTGTATCAGCCTTTGATTTTGCGATAATTAGTTCAGAAATTCTTGTTTCTATGTTTTCAAGTTTTGCAATATTTGTTACATATTGTTTTGCATCTTCTACTAAATTATTATACGCATTCCTAACTTCATCAACTTTCTTTTTATCATCAATTGTAACTTCTGAAGCATTTGGAAGAGAATTAATTAAATCTACAATAACCTGTGCATTTTCCTTATCATTTTCAATTTTTTCTATTTCAACTAATTTAGTTTCCAATGCTTCTAGTTTAGTTATATTTGTCACAAGTTCTTTTTCGCCCACTAATAAACCATTATATAAAGTTTTTGCATTTTCTACTAGTTCTTTATCTGATATTTTTAAGTTTTCTACCGATGGTAAATTATTAATAGCATTTATTACTTCATTGATTTTTGCTTCTACAGCTTGTTTTAATTCTTTAAGTTTATTTATTAAAGTCTCTAATGTATTATAGTTTGTTACAAGTTGTTTTACATCATTAGATAGTTTATTATACGATTCTTTTACGCTATTTACAAATTCTGTGTGATCAAGTGTTAATTCTTCTACTTTTGGTAATGCATTAATAGCATCAATTATAGTTTGAGCTTGATTCATTAAATTTTGAACTGTTTTTAATTCATCTAAAAGAGTTTTTGCTTCTAAAACTTTATTATAATTAATTATTTTTTCACGATATTTTACAGGTAAACTATCGTATAAATTAATTATTTGTTTTATAATATCTTCATTATCTAATGTTATTTCGTCTGGTAATTGATTAATTAATTGGTTTACTTGAATTACTTTAACTTCATTTTCATCAGTTACTGGACCTGTTGGCCCACTTCCAGTTGTACATGAAACAACCATGAATGCAGTTAATACTACTGCAAATAAATATATTACTTTTTTAAACATTATAATCTCCTTAATTTGTTTTGTATATATTATAACAAATAACTCATTTTTTTTCTATTATTTTGAAAAAAATAGACTCTTTCGAGTCTATTCTTCATCATCTTCTGTTTCATGTATTTCTACTCTTACTTTACCAACTCTAACATTTTCAACATCAGTAATTGTTACAGTAAAGTTAGCAAAATCAAATGTGTCACCAACTTCTGGGAATTTTTCAAGTACATCTGTACACCACCCACCAATAGTTGTATATTCACTTTCGAAATCTCTATCATCATATTCAACAAGTTCAAAGAAGTCATATATATTCATATCACCATCAATTTCATATACATCTTCTTCAAGTTCTTTATAATCTAATACAACTTCGTCCATTTCATCAAAGATATCACCAACTAATTCTTCAACAATGTCTTCCATTGTTAGAATTCCCATAAATCCACCAAATTCATCAAGTACTATTGCTAGATGTTGATCTGTTTGTTTAAATTCTGTAAGAATATTTGAAATACCTTTTGTTTTATGAACATACATTGGTTCAGTTAACATTTCTCGAATATTGATTTCATCACCATTTAAGATTTTTTTCATTAGTTTTACTGTATCTAAAATACCAATTACATGGTCAATTGTATCTTCGTATACAGGAACTCTTGAATATGTAAATATTTTTTCATTTGATAATATTTCTTCTTGATCATCTTCAATATCAATAGAGAATACATCTACACGAGGAATCATAATTTCATGTGCAGTAACATCACTAAAGTCGATTGCAGAAATAATTAACTCTGCATCTTCTTCATCGATTACGCCTTCTTCTTCAAGTTCTTCTGCCATTGCGATTAATTCTTCATCTGTAACAGATGGTTCTACTTCTTTTGGTGTCCAAAGTTTTTTGAATACATTCATTCCTTTTGAAACAATAAATGTTATTGGGAAGAATAATACTCTAAAGAATCTAAATGGAGTTACATAAAATAACGACATTCTTAAACTATATTTTTTTGCAAATACTTTTGGAATAATTTCACCAAATATTAATACAACTATAGTTAATAAAATTGTTGCAATAATTGAACCTTTATCTTCACCAAATTTTTCAACGGCAATTACAGTAGCAAGTGATGATGCTAGAATGTTTACTAAGTTATTTCCAACAAGTATTGTTGATAATACATCTGAGAAATTATTAACAATTTCCATTGCTTTTGTTGCTTTTTTTGAGCCTTCATTTACTTTTTTCTTTAGTTTAATTTTATTTACTGATGAATAAGTTACTTCACATGATGAGAAGAATGCAGATAAAATAACTAAAAGACCGATTACTATTAAGATCACTAAAGTTTTAGGTTCCATTATTTGTTACCTCCTTTAGTTGTTTCTCCAACTAGTTCTTCTAGAATATCTTCCATTGTAACTAGTCCTACTAATTTATCATCATCATCTGTAACTATAGCTAAATGGCATTTTTTGGCCTTAAATATCTCAATTACATCACTTATTTCGGCTGTATCTTTTACTTTGATAACATCACTTAAAGCTTGTTTAATTGTGAATTTATTTGAGCTCATAGCAACTTTTAGAAGTTTTCTTGTATTTAATATACCAATAATATTATCTTTATCAAATAGATAAATAGGTATTCTTGTGTAACTAATATTATTAATTTGTTTTAATAATTGTTTTTTATTTAATTTACTATAATCAAGTGATACTATTTTTTCTTTTGGAGTATATACTGATTTTACTGTAATATCATTAAAGTCAACAGCCGCTTGAATGATATCACTTTCTTCTTCATCAATAATACCTTCTTCTTCAGTATTTACGATAATATCTTGGAATTCATCTTCAGTTAAAGTATTTTCATCATCTGTTATTTTAAAACTTACTTTAAATATCCATAAGATAAAATTGAATATTTGCATAATTGGGAAAATTAAAACATACACTAAAGCTAAAGGATAACATAAAATTTGTGCAACTTTATCAGGATTTGCTTTTGCAATGTTTTTTGGAACAATTTCACCAAATATAAATATTACGATTGTTACAATAATTGTAGCCACAAGTGTCGCGATTGCATCATCTGTAATAAGTGATAATGTAATTAAAGTAACAAGTGATGAAGCTAAAATATTAACAACGTTATTTCCAATTAATAATGCTATTAATGATTGATCATATTTGTTTATAAGTCTAAGTGTTAGTTTTGCACTATGACTTCCATCTTCGGCTTTTAATTTTAATCTTACTCTGTTTGCGCAAGTTAATGCAGTTTCAACAGCCGAAAAAAATGCACTGCATATAATTAAAATAATAACTACCCATATTAATGAGTATCTAGGTGTCGCGTTAGTTAGAAAATTTAAATACGACAATGGGACCAGCGGATCCATTAATGTGTCATCTCCTTTTGTGTTTAAAAACATATTGTACCTATTAAAAAATAAATACATAGATTAATTATACCAATTTATTAATTTTTGTCAAATGTATTGTTAAAATGCTCCTTATATAAAAAAAATAAAAGGCAATTATTTGCCTTTTATTTTGCATTTTTTTCAAGACATAAACAACTTTCATCTTGAATTGTTTGTTTGCATTTTTGGAGCATTTGATCCATTGAATCACTAACATTTTTCACAAGTTTATCTATTTTTTGTTTGTTAGAGGAAAGAACCCATACTCCTAAAACCGTCATTGCTCCACAAAGATAGGGAACCATTGAAGATTTCATTTATGTCACCTCTTTGACTATATTGTAAAAATTATTATTTTTACAATTTTATTATTTGTCTAAAATGACATTTTATAATTAACATTTTTTAGAAATCAAAATCACTTGGTTTTAAATCTAAAAACTGACTTCCAATTTCATCTTGTTCTTGTTCTTTTTGATAAATTGATTTTGGTATTACAAGTTTTGTTAAATCAGATGTTATATATTCAATTAATTTATCTTTTAAAATTGTTTTTCGATTTGCTTCAATCTTTCTAATACCTTGTTGTAATGCTTTTACATCACCAATTAAAATTAATGATTTTTTTGCACGTGTAACTGCTGTATATATTAGTTTTCTTTTTAGCATAATAAAGTGTTTATTTGTTATTGGCATTATAACAATATCAAATTCTCCACCTTGAGCCTTATGAACACTTATTGCATAAGCTAAACTTAAATCTTCAAGTTCATCTAAATTATATTCAACAATATTAGTATCAAAACAAACTCTTAACCCATTTACTTTTAGGTTTTTCATAATGAAAGATTCAATGTATCCAACATCTCCATTCATGATACCTTTTTCAGCACGATTGACTAGTTGAATTACTTTATCATTTTCTCTAAATACTCTTCCATAATGTTTTACTTCTAATACATCTTCACCTTGTGGATTTACGATATCTTGAATTCTTGAATTTATCTCATTTATTCCACAATCACCTTTATACATTGGTATTAATATTTGAATATCTTTTTTGATATCATATCCTCTTTCAATATATTTTTGTGTTGCATTTGTTAGAATATTTGCAATAAAATCATTATCTGTTGAAATAAATGCTCGATCTGGAAGTTTATCAAGAAGTGTTTCAGGTAAGATACCTTCATTGATATTATGTGCAAGTTTTATGATATTTGAATCTTCTGCTTGACGATGAATCTTTGTTAATCTAATTGTTTTAATCTCTTTTGAATCAATTAAATCTTTTAATACTTGTCCAGGACCAACACTTGGTAATTGATCAACGTCTCCAACAATAATGATTCTTGCGTCATCTTGCATTGATGTTAAAAGTCTTGATGCAAGTGGTAAATCCATCATTGATGCTTCATCAACAATAATTAGTTTTGATGATGTTTTATTAAATTTTGAATGAGTAAATATATTAGACCCCATATAACCTAAAAATTTATGAATTGTTGAAGTAGGCATATTACAAGATTCTTTAAGTCTTTTTGCTGCTTTTCCTGTAGGAGCTAAAAGTGCAATATAATCTGCAAGATTAGTATTATCTTTATTTAATTTAAAATACATTTCAAGTATTGCTTTTACAATTGTTGTTTTACCAGTACCAGGACCACCTGTTATTATTACAATTGGTTCTGTAAATGCTGATAAAATTGCTTGTTCTTGTTCAGATGAATATTCAATATGAGAATTGTTTTTTATCTTTTGATAATATTTATATATATCTTCTTCTTTATATTCAAGCGGTTTTGTTTCATTTGTTCCTTTTAACATACTTGAAAGCGTAAAGGCAAGTTCTAATTCTTGAACATACATTTTATAATCAAAAATATTTTTGTCTTCATCTATATATATTTTCTTTTCTTCAACAAGATTTATTAGTACTTCTTCAAATGTATCAGAATCAATATCTTTTTCTAAATATCTTGTTGTATAATCGTATAATTCACCTTTTGAAATAAAACTATTACCAACACTATAAAGTGCTTCATTTAAAACAAATGTAAGTAAAGCTTTTAGTCTTATTACACTATTTTCTGGAATACCTATTTTTAAAGCAAATGCGTCATTTTTCTTAAAACCAAATCTGTCTATTTTTTCCATTAAAATATATGGATTATCTTGAACAATTTCTTTTGCCATATCACCAAATAAAGCAATAATTTTATGTGTCATATCCATAGTTATTCCATTATCAAGGAAATATAGAATTGCTTCTTGGTTTGCATCATCGCTTAATAATCCTGTAATAATTACTGATTTTTGTTTATCTGTAATATTTACTTTATCAAGTATTTTTCCATCTTCTTTTATTTTTGATAAACAGTCAAGTCCAAGTGTTTCTATTATAGTTTTTGCAACCTTTGCGCCAATTCCAGGGAATAAACTACTTGATAGGTAACTTATTATTCCTTGTTCATTCTTTACTGTTTTTCTTATAAATTTTGTGAATTTAAATTGTAATCCATAGTTTTTATCTCTTATGAAATCTCCTTCAAAAGAGTACTCTTCTTGTTCACTTGGTTTTCTTTCAAAGAATCCCACTATTGCGATAGTATTACCGATTATTTTTGATTTTTTCATCGCAATGTTTTTATCTTTATAATCGAGTTCTAAAATGGCTACTGTGTATCCATTTTCGGGATTATAATAGTTTACTCTAGATATTACACCATTTAATGTATCCATTTTTTACCTCCATTATATTTATAACCACCTAAAATTTAGGTGGTTATTTTTTAGTATTTTCTTAAAGTATCATTCATGTATACTTTATCAATTGTTCCTCCACCTAAGCAGTATTCTCCATCATAGAAAACACATGCTTGTCCTGGAGTGATCGCTTTAACATGATTATCACATAATACTTCAATTGTAGTATCATCGATCCATCTTACTGTTATTGGTTCATCTGGTTGACGATATCTAAATTTTGCTGTTAATTTTTGATTATTTTCAAGTGTACCATTAATAATATTTACATCAGTTACTATTACTCTATTTGCATAAAGAAGCTCTGTGTCACTTCCTTGACCAACAATTAATTGGTTCTTTAAAGTGTCTTTTCCACATACAAACCATGCTTCACCTGGGCCACCAATTTTTAAACCTCTTCTTTGACCGATTGTATAATACATTACACCATCATGTTTACCTACAACTTCACCAGATGTTGAAATTATTTCACCTGGATTAGCTGGAATATAGTTCATTAAGAATTCTTTAAAGTTTCTTTCACCGATAAAACATACTCCTGTTGAGTCTTTTTTATTAGCTACAACTAAGTCATATTCTTTCGCAACTTCACGAACTTGAGGTTTTTCCATATGTCCTATAGGAAATAATGCTTTAGCAAGTTGCTTAGAAGTTAGCTGTGAAAGGAAGTAAGTTTGGTCTTTATTACCATCTACACCTCTTAAAAGATAATGTTTATCACCTTCATGAACAACTCTTGCATAGTGTCCCATAGCAATATAATCTGCTCCAAGAGCTACTGCTTTATCTAAAAAAGTTTTAAATTTTATTTCTTTGTTACATAAAATATCAGGGTTTGGAGTACGATTTTTCTTGTATTCTTCTAGAAAATAAGCGAAAACAGAGTTCCAATATTCTTCAATAAAATCAACTCTATGTAGTTTAATTCCTAGCTTTTCAGCTACTTTTACAGCATCTTGATAGTCCTTTTCTTGAGGACAAACATCTTCTAATAAGTCAGGATTCCCCATAACATCATTATTTACAGCTGAGTCCCAATTTCTCATAAACATGGCTTCTACATCATAACCTTCATTAATTAAATTAATTAACGCTACCGCACTATCAACGCCGCCTGATAGTCCTACTATTACTTTTGTTTTTTTGTTTTCCACTTATTTTCACCTGCCTTAAGTTCAAATATAATATCTCTTAAGCTCATCGCTTCTTCGAATTTTAAGTTTTTTGCAGCCTCTCTCATTTGTTGTTCAAGGCTTTCGATGACATCTTTTTGTTCAAGTTTTGTCATTTTATTATAAATTTCTACGCTAATTATATCATTAACATTTTCATTTGTTCCATCTTTTTCAATCGAAATTGAATCACCAATTTCCTTTTTAATTGTTGTTGGTGTAATATTATGAAGTTTATTATATTCTTCTTGAATATGTCTTCTTCTATTAGTTTCATCTATCGCTTTTTGCATTGAATCAGTTATATGATCAGCATACATAATAACACGTCCATCTTTATTTCTTGCGGCACGACCAATTGTTTGAATAAGTGATCTTTCACTTCTTAAAAAACCTTCTTTATCAGCATCTAATATACATATTAAACTTACTTCAGGAATATCTAAACCTTCTCTTAATAAGTTAATACCAACTAATACATCATATACACCTTTTCTAAGTTTTCTAATTATTTCAAGTCTTTCAAGTGCTTTTATTTCTGAATGTAAATATGCAACTTTTATTCCATTTTCTTTTAAATAAGATGTTAAATCTTCACTCATTTTTATTGTTAGAGTTGTTATTAATGTTCTATCACCTTTTTTTATTTGTTCTTTTATATCTGAAATAATGTAGTCAATTTGATTTTTTGTAGGTCTTACTTCAAGTAATGGATCAAGTAGACCTGTTGGTCTAATGATTTGTTCTACAATTTCATAACTTCTTTCTTTTTCATAATCACCAGGTGTTGCAGAAACATATATAACTTGATTTATTTTTGATTCAAATTCACTAAAGTTAAGTGGTCTATTATCAAGTGCTGATGGAAGTCTAAATCCATATTCAACAAGTGTTTGTTTTCTACTTCTATCACCATTATACATACCTCTTACTTGAGGAATTGTTACGTGTGATTCGTCTATAACCATTAAATAATCATTACCAAAGAAATCTAAAAGAACTGATGGTGTTTCTCCTTCATCTCTTAAACTTAAATGTCTTGAGTAATTTTCAATACCACTACAACTACCAATTTCTTTTAACATTTCTATATCGTATTTTGTTCTTTGCTCAATACGTTCTGCTTCTAGTAATTGGCCTCTTTCATTAAAATATTCGATTCTTTCTTTTAATTCAGCTTCTATTCTTCTTATCGCTTCTTCTTTTTTATCATCACTTAACACGAAATGTGTTGCTGGAAATATTGAAACAAGTTCAGTTATTTTTATTATTTTGCCAGTTAAACTATCAAAATAAGCTATACGTTCTATTTCATCATCAAAGAATGTTACTCTAATTCCTGTTGTGTTTTCACTTGTAGGTAAAATATCAACATTATCTCCTTTAACTCTAAATGATCCTCTTTCAAATTCGAAATTATTTCTAACAAATTGCATTGAAACAAGTTTTTCTAATAATTCATCTCTTTCAATTTTTTGAGCTTTTCTTAAAACTAGCATTGAATTTTCATAATCATCTGGATCCCCAATACCATATATACATGATACTGAAGCAACAATTATTGTATCTTTTCTTTCTAGTATACTTTGTGTAGCCGCATGTCTCATTTGGTCTATTTCATCATTAATGCTTGAATCTTTTTCAATATACATATCTTTACTTGGAACGTAAGCTTCAGGTTGATAGTAATCATAATATGAAATAAAATACTCTACTCTATTTTCTGGGAATAAATTTTTTAATTCTGCATATAATTGTCCTGCAAGAGTTTTATTATGTGCAAGAACAATTGTTGGTTTTTGTACTTGATTTATTACGTTTGCGATTGTAAATGTTTTACCTGTTCCTGTTGCGCCAAGTAATGTTTGTTCAGGAACACCTAAATTTATATTATCAACTAGATGCTTTATCGCTTCTATTTGATCCCCCATTGGCTCATATGGAGCCACTAGTTTAAATTTATTCATATTATTTTCTCATATAAACAACATTTTTAGGATTTTTTAAATCATATAAAATGTTGATATATTGCTCTTGAGTTTCAGTATACATATATGAATTTAAGTTTGCTTGAACTAAATTACCTTTGTTATCATAGAACTCAATTTGTAACATTGATTCTTTATTGCCTTTTGCATCTTTGTTTCTGCCAAATTTGTATGTTTTTACTTCTGCCATACATTTAGCACCACTTAATTTTAAGTAAGTTTGGTTTTCTTCTTTTGAAGCAGTTGTAAGTCTTTCAATTACATATGGTATTGTTGAAACAAACATAAATAAAGGTAACATATAAATAAGTGCAGATGAGAAACTTCCACAATCAGCTATATTTTCACTAGATGTATTTCCTTGATTGAAAATGTAAAAACCACCTAATTGAATAACTAAACTAGTAAACCAACCAGTCATTAATACACCAACTACTGCAAGTATTATATCTGTTACAATTGGTCCCATTTTAATTTTGATTTTTTCACCTTGTAAATATGTTGGAAAACATGTAACTCTTTTAAAATCACTAACATTTGGGTAATAAATTTCTACTTCTTGGTCAACATAATATTGATCACTAAATTCTTTTTCTGTAAATTCAAAGAAATCAACGAAATTTATATGATTAGTTGGTGACATGTATTCAACCTTAACATATACTCGTTTTTTCTCATTTATAATTTCTATAACTTTCCCTTTTACTGTTTCGTATGATACTTTCATACTTTTATTTACTTTTATAGCACGAATTAAATTTAAAACAAAACATGCTATATACATAAACATAAATAAAACAATTAAAATATAATATCCAATACTTAATAATTCCATATCCCTATTCCTCCTATTTATGATATTCTTTATTGTTTATTATTGTTAAAGCACGATAAATTTGTTCAATTAATATTAATCTCATTAATTGATGTGGAAATGTCATATCTGAAAATGACAATTTAAAGTTACTTCTGTTTTTTACCGAGTCACTTAATCCATTAGACCCACCAATGATAAAAACTATTTTTGAACTATGATAGTTCATAATGTTTTCAATTTGTTTACTAAAAGCAATACTATCTAATTTTTTTCCTAATATTTCAAGAGTTATAACATAATCATCTTTATTAATTTTACCTAATAATTCATTTCCTTCATTTTCAATATTTTTTGAAACATCAGGAGTGTTATACTCTTTAACTTCAATAATGTCAATTTTAGAATATCCATCAATTCTTTTTTTATATTCTAAAATACCATCAGTTAAAAACTTTTCTTTAATTTTCCCTACACATAAAATTTTATACATTATTTTACCTCAATAATATCTAATGGTTCATGTTGTTTTGCAATTTTGATTTCGCAAGGAATATTACCATTAAATGCTTCTTTTATTTGGTTAAATGCTTTTTCTTCTGTATTACATTCTTCACTTAAATGTGATAGTATAATTGTTTTTACATTTTCAAAATTAAATTGTTTAATGTAATTTGTACATTGCTCATTAGATAAATGACCATTTTTAGATAATATTCTTTGAATCAAAGGCCAAGGTCTACTACTTTCTTTTAACATTTTAACATCATGATTTGATTCAATTGATATTACTTGAAGATTAGAAATAATCTCAACATATTCTTCTGGTATGTATCCTGTATCAGTCAAATACCCATATGTCGCATTTACTGTTCCTTCTTCTTTAAAAATATATCCAAAACAATTTTCAACATCATGTGATAACTTTAAAGGTACAAAGATTAAATCATTTATTTTATACTTATTATTTTCATTAATAAATGATACATCAAGATTAGTAAGACTTCCGCTTAATCTTCTAAATGCTTCAGGATAAGTAATTTCACTCATAAATATTTTCGCCTTTGTTTTTAAGGCTATACTTGATAAATGTTTTATATGATCTGTATGTTCATGTGTTAATAAAATTACATCTATATTATTTAATATAATACCTTTTTGAGCAAGCCTATTCTTTAATTGAAGAAAACTAATGCCTGCATCTATTAAAATTTTTGTGTTTTTTGTTTCAATATATGTGGCATTTCCTTTAGAACCACTTGCTAGTGTAATTATTTTCATATTCTTCACCAATAACTTATTATAACACAAAAACAAGCCATTTGCAAGGCATTATAAAAAAAATAAAAACCTCTTTTTTCAAGAGGTTTAAATTACATTAGAATCCCCAACAAGCGCCAATAATAGCTAGTAAAATAAATAGAACTAAGATGAAAGCATAACCATATTCTCCACGACATTGATTCATAAATCTTCCTCCTTTCTTCTTAAAAACAAGTAGTTCATTTACACTTTCATTCTATGATGGTCTTTTTTTTATGACAATAACTTTTGCCCATCATTTATATTTCACATTAATTTCACATTAGATTTTTTTATTAAAAAAAGTGGCTTTTTAGCTAGGAATTCTAGTCTCTTTGAGTTGAAAAAAAACTAAAAAAATGATAAAATATATACGTTAAAAATTTTAATATTTAAGAAAGGAAAATAAATAAAATGAAAATTTTTAAGAAACTAATGCCTGTTGCAATTAGTCTTATTGTTATCATTGTAATTGCAATTGTTATGGTTGTTGTTAGTGCTACAACAAACAAAACATCTACTCTTTCAAATGGTGATGAAAGCTATTTCCAATATGGCAAATTAACTGTTACAAAGCAAGATTTATACAATGCTTTAAAGAAAGACTATAGCGTAGCTGAATTAACTCGCTTAGTTGACACTTATCTATACCAAGATGAAATTAACAAAGTAACTGATGACGAAGTTATCAAATACGTTGAAAAAGACATCTTTGGTGAAGATGAAGAAAATAAATTAACTGCTGAAGAAAAACAAGAAAAGTGGGACGAAGTTATCGAATCATTAGTTCTAACTGGTATTGTTTCTAAAAAAGACGCTGATGCTAACAAAGCATATGACGCTTACACTTCTGCTGTATGGGCGACTGTAAAAGATTATTATCGTTTACAATGCGCAAAAGAAGCATGGGCTAAAAAAGCTTATTTAGAATACTACAAAGAACAAAATGAAATTGCTGACGGAGAAGCATTATTTGATGATGAAGCTATCGAAGATTATTTCGAAGATAATTATGGTCAAGTAACTACTGGTTTATTCATTCCATTAACAAGTGCGGCAAATGCAAAAGCTTTAATGGAAAGCGTTGGAATTAACTATGACGCTTCTGCTTCTACTGATTCTACAAATCAACTTGCTGGTTGGTTAAAAGCTGACTTTAACGAAAAAGAAAATGAATATCCAAAAGCAAGTGATTACATGACAGCAAGCGAAGTTGTTGAAGCATTTGTTAAAATGTACAACAAAGTTTTAGCTTATACAAATGGTGGCGAAGATATTATTACTGCTGATTTATATGAAAAATCATACAGTGAAAAATTAACTTTACAACAAGTTAGATTCGTTTTAGATGAAGCAATGGCTGAATATGAATCAATTAAAGGAAACTTACAATTACCAACTGTTGGTGTAATTAATGATTCAGAAGAAACTGTTTTAATCAAATGGACTGTTATCGAAGGTGAAAAATACAGTTTAACTGAAGATGGTGCTTTAACAGTTGTTCGTGGTTCTAGCAAAATCAGCAAAAAAATCACTGCAACTTTAACATTAGGTGAAGAAACACAAACTGCTGAATATTCAGTAAATGTAGCTTCAACTACATCAAGTGATAAAGAACAAGCTGAACCTATCACTGTTGAAATTGGTGCAGTTAACAAAGATTATGAATATTCATTCAATCTTAACAATGATTTAGCAAATGGACATGCTCAATTCATTTGGGAAGCAAATGATGATAGCAGTTTCGCACAATACTTAAGTGCAAATGGAACAAAATTAACAATTAAAGATACTGCTGCTGATTTCGTAGATTCTTATACTGTTAAACCTGTATCTGTAGGTAACTACTCATTCTTATTCATCAAATTAAGTCAAACTGAAGAAGTTGAATTAACTGATGAAATCAAAGCTGAAATTATTGAAAAAATGACTGAAGAATTATATTCAGTAAATAACTTAGAATTAATGTTATACAAAAACAGAAACGATCATAAATTAACAATCTATGATAACTTCATCGAAGCTATCTATGAATACAATTATAATTATTTCCATGGTACAACATTAAGTTTAAAAGAATATGATGAATTCAAATTAACTAAAAAATCTAACAAAGGTGTTGTCGCAAAAGTTGATGATTTCGAAATCACAACAGATCAATTATTTGAAGTATTAGAAGCTAAATATGGTGCAACTTATGTTAAAAACTATATCGATAACTATCTAATCATTAATAGCGATTTCAATACATTCTATAATCCTTATAAAGATATCGAAGATAAAGATTATGTTAAGAGTTTATTAAAATCAGATATTTCATCATTCAAACAAAACTTTGAACTTGATTACTTCACATATTCATACTTATCATACTATGGTTTCGTTCCTAACTTCCCAGCAAGTTATGGATGGAAAAACTTCATTAATGATTACTTCAACGCATCAAGCGAAAAAGAATTATTAATCAGTAAAAACTATGGTGGTGCTATTTATTCAGAAGTTTTAGAAGCATATCAAGAATCTTTATATAACTTTGAAGCAATCAAAGCTGTTATGGAAGAAAACTTAAAAGATGCATATGGTGTTGATGTAATGAACTTAGTTATTTCTGTTGACTATAACTATGATAGCACTTCAGATACTAAGATTGTTAAATCAAATGAAGAAACTGAAAAAGAAGAAAATTGGACAGCTGAACAAATCGCTCTTGCTGAAGAATTAGCTGCTTTAATCATGACAAGCTATGACAATGTTTTAGCTACAGGATCAATCGCTGATAAATTAACTGAAATGGTTACTGTTTATAACAATGCTGCTTACGAATATGCTGCTGACTTTGTTCCTACAACTCATGTTGAAGAATTACAAGTACAACTTGCTAAATTTAAATTAGCTGGATTATCACTTAAATTTGAAAAAACAACTAAATATGATCAAACTTCTTCTTTAGTTGATGAATTCAAAGAAGCTATGGTTGAAATTTGGAATTATGCTAATGAAAAAGGTTTAGTATATGATGACAAAGCTGCTAAAGATGATAAACACTATGCTAACCCTATCGTTGAAGGTATCAAATATAATGTTGTAAATGCTGATAATAATTATGCATTCGCTACTTCTTATGGTTTCCATGCTGTAGTTGTTGAAAAAGCATATCAACCTACAGAACTTCCTACTGAAGTTGAAGTTGAATTATACAAAGCTGCTAATGAATACAAAACTCTTTCTGAAGAATTAAAAACTGCAAATACTAACTTAGAAAGTGCATCAGGTAATGAAACTGCTGTTAACTCTTATAAAACTCAAATCAAGAGATTAGAAAAAGAAGTTGAAGATGCTAAAGCTGAATTATTCGCTGCATTAGATAAGATTGAAAAAGTTGAAGGTTATGAAGAAATCAGAAAAGGTTGGGATGAAGAAACTGAAGTATTCACAATCGATACTAAACTTTCTGCAAAATGTACTGCATGGTATGATGCTGCATTAACTGAAGTAACAACTTACATTGTTGAAAAAGATATCTTAGCGACTTTAAAAGCTGAATTAAATAACATGACATTCGCAAGTGGATTCGATAAAGATCAATTTGATTATTATCTTAACTACATTGAAGAAAATTACAACGAACAAGAATAAGGATGGTGCTGAAAATGAAAAACATTAAAAGATTTGCTGTTATTTTATTAACTATTTGCGCTGTACTTGTTTGTGCTAGTTGCAAAAAATGTTCAAAAGATAAACAAAAACAAAACCCTGTTATTTCTAACCAAAATGAAGTTTTCTTAAAAGTTGGAAACTTCCAAGTTTCAAATAACGAAGCTTACTACCAATTATTAAATTCTTATGGTTTAGAAACATTATTATCAATCGTTGATGATAAACTTCTTCCTGCTATTCAAGATGAAGAAGGATACCAAGAATACTTAGATGAAGTTATCTATGGTGATGAAGAAAAATCAGATGAATTATTCAATGAATTTATTGAAAACTTACCTTTATCTGGTTTAACTAAAGAAAACTATGATGCATACTATCGTTTAAGCTACCGCAGATTAGAAGCTGCGAAAAAATACTTCGTTGAAAATCTTGAAGAAGATTACACTGAAGAACAATTAAAAGACGCATTTGAAGGATTATACTTCAAAAATAATGATTTAATTATTATTAGATTTGATTCTCGTAAAGAAGCAAATGAATACTTAACTAAATATAACATCGATTTAGAAAATTTAAATACTGGATGGCAAACTACTGATGGTACTAAATTATCTGATTCAGAAATTTTAGCTGTATTTGAAAATATTTATCAAGAATTAAATGGTGTTACTACATCAGGTGTTAAAACTTATACATATGATCAATTATCAACAATTAATGCTACATTAGCTAATAAAGTTTATAACTGGAAAGTTAACACTTATACTAAAGCTCCAACAATGTTTGGTTCTCAATTATTCTTAGTTTATAAAAACAATGAAACTAAAAATTTAGAAAATGAAGTTGAAGTTACATTCGAAGACAAAAAAGCTGAAGTTAAAGAATACTTAATTGAAACTCAAGTTACTTCTACTTATAGCACAATGGTTGCTTTAACTAACCAAGTTAAAAATGCAAAACTTGAAATTTATGATTCAGGTTTAGAAGCATTCTACAAATTAACTTATGATAACGCATATTCAAATTTAGGATATTCTGCAGATGATTACGATGCATTCGTTAAAACAGATAAAGAAAGTACTGAAAATATCTTCAGTTATGAAGTAAATGGTTCAAGAGTATATGTAACTGCTAACGAATTATTCGCTACATTAAAAGAAAACTATGGTACTTATCTTGCTGCATTATATATCAAACAATACATCGTATTAAAAGATAACAAAGTATTTGATATTACAACTAATACAGTTTTAGATCAAAAAACATATGATGAATACTACAAATCAGAAGTAGCTGAATACAAAGAAGCATTTGAAGATGGTGATTATGCTTCATTAGGATTCGATGCTAACTATGGTTGGGAAAACTTCATTAGAGATTATTTAGGTTTATTATCAGAACAAAAAATCTTAATCAACTTAGATTCTACTTTATATACTAATAGTTATAATACATTCAAAGATAAATTAACATTAGGTGAAGAAGTTAAAGATGCTGAAGGTAACGTTACTCAAACTGTTGACCAAGCCATCCAAGACAAAATGGTAGAAATCTTCAACAAATACTTAAATGTTACTGCTGTTGGTGTTAAAGCTTATTATGATTTAGACTTAGATAACAAAGCTGATGAAGTAGCTGAAGACGATACTTTAGCAAATAGCTTATTAGCATTAGTTTATGAAAAAGCTGCTGCAATTGAACAACCAATCGCAACTGCATTAACAACTGTTATCTTAGAATACAACTTAGCTTCTAAATTTGATGCTACTTGGGGCGCTTATAAAGCTAAAGGTTTAGAATTAGCATTAGTTTCAAGCGCAAGCTACACAGCTGCTTCTTCTAAAGATGAATCAATCTTAGCACAACTAAGAAAACAATACACTGCAATGCTTGATTTCACAAAAGCTGAAAATGGTACAGATTTATCAGGTCAAGATTTAAGTGATGGTTATACTTACACTTATACAAAAATTGATGAAAATGGTACTAACAATGGTAATGCAACTACAACTGTTAGATCAACTGATTTCGTTAAAGTAACTGGTGAAGAAAATGACATTATCGTTTGTGAAAATGTAGCTTACTTATATTTTGTAACAAAAATTACAAAACCTTACTACATCAACACATCTGAAGGTCGTTACCAACCTACTCGTCAACAATACGAAACTTATTTATCAAAACCAGCAGATTTAACAACAGCTGTTAAAAACTGTATTACTTCTTACTATATTCCTGCATTAAATGAATTAGCAAGTGAAACTGCTATCAGTAATTTTGTTATGGAAGAAGCTCTTGAATTATTAGCAAATGTTACTTATAGTGACGTTGAAGGTTTAAGAGAATACATCAATGCTTGTATCAAAGATACAAACGCTGAATAAGTAAAACAAAAAACACCCAATTAATTTGGGTGTTTTCTTTTACTCTATATTTGGAACATAAATAGATTTTCTACTTAAACTCGCAATTGGGGCACTTGATGTCCCTTTTTTTGTTTTTAATACTTCAGCGCTAATTGGAGCCATTTTTGAATCCGCTAAATCAATGAAATGTAAAGCGAAAGCTTCCATTATAACAGGCTCTTTTGGAGAACCATATTCTAATTCACCATGGTGAGAAGCGATTAAATGGCTTAATGCTATGTATTCTTCAGTATTCTCAACATTTTGAATTGCAGCTTCATTTGCTAACATTTGAAGCCCAATTACTATATGACCCAATAAATTACCTTGTTCTGTGTAAAGAGGTGTTTTAGGTCCTGTTAATTCTTTTGTTTTTCCAATATCATGAAGTAATACTCCAGCATATAATAAATCACTATTCATTCCAGGATACGTTTCAACAAACTTACTAGCAAGTTGTAACATTGAATAAATATGATAAGCTAAACCATTAAAATAATTATGATGCATTGACATTGCTGCAGGATAAACAAAATAATCTTCTGATACTTTAGAAATTAATCCAACAACTAAATTTTTTAATACTTTGTTTTCAATTTTATGAATATAAGATTTGATATTAGTTCTAAGTTCTTCTTCAGAAAGTGGAGCACTTCTATAAAATTTCATAGTCTTAACTTCTTCTTCACTTACTTGTCTAATTGCACTTATAACAAATTGAGCTTTCCCCGCATATTCATTTATATGTGCATTAAACATAAATACAGAACCAGGTGTTACTTCATTTTTTTCAACTAAATTAACATCCCATACTCTTGCGTCTATACTGCTATCACCATCTGATAATGTTAAACTATAATACGCACTTTTATTTGGAGTAAATCTTTTTTGACTTGCTTCAACTAATGCATAAAATTCAACATCATCACCAATTTTCATTTCAGAAAACTTTTTCATTAAATAATCCCCCTATCATTTAAATATTTATAATTTTTATTTTTTTCAATTAAGATATTTTTTACATCATTTTTGATTTGAATTTCATATCTTTGAATTTCTTCTTCATTTAATTCAAAAACTACAAGATCATCAAAAACAGTTTTACGATGAATTCTATATAATTCATTAAAATCTTCATAGAACATCTCAGCCATTTTTTGTTCGTCAATTTGAACATTATTAATTTCAGTATCATTAACTGAATCTTCATGATATTCTATTTCATTTTTTTCATTATGCGAAACTAATGATTCTTCTTTTTCTTCAATATTTTGTGAAGCATCAATATCTATAATATTTTCACTATCATCAGATTGATCTAACTTTTTGAATTCAGGTTCAATTATTTCTCCTTCTTTACTCATATTCTCTTTATTGCTTTCTAATAAAGAAATAATTCGTTCATTTTCTTCAACTGAAGCTGTATATTGATCAAAATCTTCTTGTTTTATATTAGGTGTTTCTTTTCTATCCATAATCATTAAAACTGCTTCTTCTAATGCAGAATAATTATTACTTATCTCACCATTAATAACTAACAATAATAATTCATTGATTATTTTTGAAATTTGAGTGTTATCATAATCTATTAGATTTTTTATTTCATCTACAGAAATCTTCAATTCTCTAGCACTATGAATAGGCATTTGTCTATTCATTTTTTTAATCATCTTAGTTTTAGATACATATTTCTTATCTAAAATTACATTAACTTT
>JAZKYN010000162.1:0-11379 GCA_045612145.1 Bacilli bacterium | reverse complement strand
AAAACTTGATTTATATTAATTAAATTGATATAATTACTATGGTGATATTATGGTTAATTATCCTAACAAAATGAAAAAAGAAAAAACAATAATTAAAACAAAAGAACGAAATTATGCTAAAGCAAATCTAGGTGATAATTTTGAAAAGAAATTAAATGACAGTAATTCATATTATTTATCAAAAAATATTGCCTGTATCTATAAAAAACCAACTCCAGTTCAAATAGTGAAAGTTGATTATCCTTCGCGTAATAAAGCAAGAATAAGTGAAGCATATTATAAAACCCCTTCAACTACGGATTATAATGGAATTTATAAAGGTTATCATATCGACTTTGAAGCTAAATGTTGTCATAGCACAAGTTTTGCTTTAAAAAACATTTTTGCTCATCAAGTTGAACATTTAAACACTGTTGATAAAATGGGTGGAATTTCCTTTGTACTAGTAGAATTCCCACTTCATGAAGAAACCTTTTTACTACCTTCAAAAATATTATACGAAAAATATCTTGAATCATTAAATGGTGGAAGAAAAAGTATAAGTTATAATACTTTTAAAGAAGTAGCATATTCAATTAAAACAACATATAATCCATCTATCGATTATTTGAAAATTGTTGATATCTTAATAGAAAAACAAAAAAACCGATAAAATCGGTTTTTAATTTTTTATTTTGTACCAAAGATTCTGTCTCCGCAGTCTCCTAGGCCTGGAACAATGTATCCTTTTTCATTTAATTTTTCATCTTTGCTTGCTAAGAAAATATCAACATCTGGATGATGTTCAACTAAGTTATTAATTCCTTCATCTACACCAACAATTCCCATATAGATAATTTTTTTAGCACCAGCTTTTTTAACGATATCAATTGCAGCAACAGCTGATCCACCTGTTGCAAGCATTGGATCTACTACAAATACAACAGCTTCTGGTAATGTTGGTGGAAATTTAGCATAGTATAATTGCGGTTCTAAAGTTTCTTCATTTCTGAATAATCCGATATGTCCTACTTTAGCAGTTGGAATTAATGCTTGAACACCATCAACCATTCCTAGACCAGCTCTTAAGATTGGAACAATTACAACTTCGCAACCTAATGAATAAGTTTTAGCAAGTGCAATTGGAGTTTGAGTTTCTACTTCTTTTACCGGAAGATCTCTAGTTGCTTCAAAAGCCATTAATGTTGCAATTTCATTTACTGATTGTCTAAAATCTTTTGTGTTTGTTTTTTCATTTCTAATTAATGTTAATTTATGATGAATTAACGGATGATCAAATACTACTACTTTTGACATTTTATTTACCTCTTTATTTTCGTTAAAAACTATAACTTACCACAGTCAATCTTATCCAAGATTTTTTTCTCGAATTTTTAATTCGATTTCTTTTGCAAGTTCTGGATTTTTTCTTAATAATTCTTTTACTGTTTCTCTACCTTGTCCTAAACGTTCACCATTATATGAGAACCATGAACCAGATTTTTCAACAACTTCTAAATTAGTTGCCATATCAAGCACTTCTCCTTCATAAGAAATACCTTTACCATAAATTAAATCAACTTCAATTGTTTTGAACGGAGGTGCTACTTTATTTTTAACAATTTTTACTCTTGTTAAGTTACCAATAGCTTCTGTTCCTTGTTTGATTTGATCTACTCTTCTAATATCCATTCTGATAGTTGAATAGAATTTTAATGCACGTCCTCCAGATGTAGTTTCAGGACTTCCAAATAGCACACCAACTTTTTCACGGATTTGGTTAATAAAAATTGCAACAGTTTTACTTTTATTGATAATACCTGCAAGTTTACGCATAGCTTGGCTCATAAGTCTTGCTTGTAAACCAACATGACTATCTCCCATATCTCCTTCAATTTCTGCTTTTGGAACAAGAGCAGCAACCGAGTCAATAACAATAATATCAATTACGTTACTTCTTACTAATGCTTCTACAATTTCTAAAGCTTGTTCACCATTGTCTGGTTGAGATAAAATTAAGTTATCTGTATCAACACCAAGAGCTTTTGCATATGTTGGATCAAGTGCATGTTCAGCATCAATGAACGCTGCATATCCACCTTTTTTTTGTGCTTCAGCAACAGCATGTAATGCGAATGTTGTTTTACCACTTGATTCAGGACCAAACACTTCGATAATTCTTCCTTTAGGATAACCGCCAACACCAAGAGCAATATCAAGAGCAATTGAACCAGATGGGATTACTTCAATCTTTTCATAATTGGCATCGCCGAGTTTCATAATTGAACCTTTACCATATGCTTTTTCAATTGTTTTAAATGCTTCTTGAAGAGCTTTTTCTTTCGCAGAATCTTTTTGATTTTCAATATCTTCAATTTTTAATTGTTTTGCTTTTTCAGCCATTTTATCACCTTATTTTTTATTTTTCTTTTTCTTATCTGTTTTAGAATTTAAATCTTTTAAAACATCTTTATTTTTAATTATATAATCATATCCACTAAATATTGTTACTGCAAGCATTGCAATAATTAATATTTTAGCAATAATGTCATATACTAAATTAATATTAATTAATTCACCTTTAACAACCATTACAGATCCACCTGCTAATATAAAGATGATTGTAATAAATTGTAATGTTGTTTTTATTTTTCCGTATTTACTAGCCGCAATAACTCTACCTTGTTCAACAGCTAATAATCTTAGTCCAGTCACAATTGTTTCTCTTGCAAAAATCACTAATACCATCCACCAAGTAATAAGTGTTGCTGATGTACCACCAGATATAATTTGGTTATATGAATTTTGTTCCATTAAGATTATAAATCCAGTAAAAGTTAATAACTTATCAGCAATTGGATCTAAGAATTTTCCAAAGTTTGTAACGAGATTATCTCTTCTAGCAATATGACCATCCAAGAAATCTGTTATAGCACCAATAAACATTATAAGTAATATTATAAAATTAGCTTGAGATAAGTTTGGAAATAATATAAAACTTTCTCTAAGTTGTTTAACTGAATATACTAAAATAATTAACGGAATCAATAAAATACGAAAAATAGTTAATTTATTAGGTAAATTCATAACCTCACCTCTTTGTGATAATTATATCATATTTTTCAACTTTTATCAAGTGTATTAACTTAATTTAAAACATTTTCTACAAGATAAAAAAAGATGTCATTTTATATGACATCTTTCTTCATTTTGTACATTTTTATAAAATAATTTTTTTATCTAGTATTTTTTTACTTATCAATATTTTCCTAATTATTGAACTTTATTTCCATCTATAACCCAATAAATTTCTAATACAAGATTGTATCCTGAGTTCTTTTTAAATTTAATAAAGTATTGTTCTCCTTCTTTTAAGAATCTAGCTACTAAATTTAATTCAACGTCTACTTCAAAATACTCTTCATTATTGCCAACAACCATAAATTGAATCTTATTTCCTAAGTCTCTTACAGCACTTACAATTACAGTCATTTCTTCAATATCAGAATTAATAACACCTTTGTTAGCAAGTAATGATTCATACTCTTGTTTTGCTGCTTCTAATGTATCTCCCATAGCAACAAGTGTTCCATCTTCAACGTTAATAAGAACTATTTTTTGTGATTGAACTTCATTTTTTAATACTACAAAATATGTAGGAACATTGTGATATGTTATTAAAATTGGCCATGTAGAATCTAGTTGTTGAGCTTTTACTCTTTCATCATATTGAGCAATTTCTCTTGCTCTCATCTCTGTAATACCAGGATTACTATATCTAATTGCTTCTTTTGTTTTTAAATTTACTATTAAGAATCCTATAGATGTTTGGTCATTTAAGTTAGGTGAAGTAATACAAGACACATAATATGTATTTCCATCTTTGATAAAATAGTTATATCCATCACTTAATTGGAATACTTCTTTTTTGGCAAACAATGTATTAAAGTATCCATTTTTATATGTTAAAGCATTATTTGCTTGTTGTTCTATTACACTTTCATCAACTGCTCTTTGTAACCATTCTGGTTTTGAATTATCATTTAAATCATATAAATTCATTTCACCAGTTCTTGGATTCACAACTAACACACCTGATGGTGTAGAACCATTAAATAATCCAATTTCTTTTTTGATTGTTGGAATAACCCAATAAGGATTACCTTCATTATCAATTTCAAAATATTTATTTTGATATAAAACAGTTGGATAATTCATTCTTATGTGGCGATCTAAATCTTTACCGAATAATGCACTTGGCATATATTTTAAACCTGCTCCATCAGGATATGTTACAAGTTTAGCTTCTTGTGTTATTACATTTACTTCAATGTAACCAATTGTTCCGCTATCTCCTCTTGATAAAGCAACAAATGGTGTAGCATACTCAAGAGGTGTAACTCTGATTAATTCTGTTTTGCCATTTCTATTTACGCTAATAAGTGTAAAGTTATCATAGTCAATTGAATATTGTGAACCATATTCATCAAGTCTAGCTTCAGCAAGTTTAAACGCTAAATCTTTATCTATTCTTGGAAGTAAAACTTCTCCTGATTCATAGTCAAATGTTGTATTTAAATCTTGAGCATCTCCAATTGTTATATCTAATTGTGATGCATATTTTTTCGCATTAAATATTTTTGCTCCAAAAACTGTTCCTGTAATAACTATTGTAACTGTTATTGCAACAAGTATAAAGAATGACTTTATCATTAATCCTTCAGTATAATATTCCTCAGTCATATTTCTATTAACTTTAACAAATTTACCAGTCAATCTTTCAAATTTATATGACGTAAATTCTTCTTTTCCGTCATTAGTTTTTCTCGCCTTCATTATAACTGTAAAAATTAAAGCAAACGGAACAGACATTACCAACACAAAGAATACATAAAACGATGGATCTCTGAAATTAATAAATGGTAGTCCAACATACCAAAAAGCAACTACAGCCACTAAATATACAGCATATACTATTAAATATTTTTTTGATAATAATATGTTTTTTTTCATCTATTTAATCCTTTCATAATCTTCTTTCATCTCTTCTATTACATTATTTAAATAATTGATAAACTCATTTATCTCATTATAAAATTTTAACAAATAATTATATTTTACGTCATCGCTAAGTTCAAAATCAGAATGTTTAAAATATTTATGAACAAGTTGATTTCTTTTAGATAGAATACTTTCCAAATATTCAATGTCATCATTCGATAAAACTTCATGAGTTCTTATTAAATTAATGATATTGCCAAAAGTCATATTTTCCATTTCATCAGTTAGTCTTCTTACATCTTGTTCTATCTTATGAAAATAGTTTTCTGATATTTCATTGTATTTATTAAACACATTCAACATCTTTGCCATTTTTATACCATCAACTAATAAATACTCTATTGTTTGAACTCCTTCGATAATTTTCCCAACTAAAGTATAAATTTCATTATTCATATTTTAACCTAGTATAATGATTTTATACGACTTTTATATTTATCATATAATTCTTTATTATGTTCATCTCCGCCAGGTGTATTAGCACTTTTATAAATAGGCGGAACTTTACCTTCTGTTTTATATAGTTCTATAACTTCTAATACTAATTTTTGAGCGACATAATTACCAATGATACTTGATACAGCACCTGTTTTTGTTCCCTCATCATCAAAGACTCCATCACCAAAAGGTACATGGTTGTCTATAACGATATCTGCTACTTCATATAATTTTTTACCACTTATAGTTCTAGCGTTACTATTTTTCGATGAGTTAACACTAGTAACAACAATAACAGGATGTCCATTTTCTTTTGCTATTTCTGCCATTTCAACTGGTACACTATTAATTCCTGAATTAGATACAATAATAAATGGTTCATTTTCTTTTTTGTCAACACTATCAAATATAATTTTTGCAAGTCCTGTATTTCTTTCAAGTTTAGTACTTCTTATTGCACCTTCATGTTGCATAAGTGCAGGAACTAAGATTGGATTAATTCCAACAAGTCCACCAGAACGATAGAATAATTCTTCGCAGAACATATGTGAATGTCCTGTTGCAAACACATGTACAAGTAAATCTTTTGATAAAGCATTGTACATTGTTTTTGCAGCTTCTTTTATATTTAATGTTTCTTTTGATGAAACATCATTTAATGTTTCTATTACTTTTTCTAAATAACTATCCATAGTATTATACCTCTTTATAATATTATATAACAATTACTATAGTTTGTCACCATTAATGTATAAAATATATTTTCATATATAGGTGATTTTGTATTTGGAAACGATTACTTTAACATATTACTTTATTATTTTTTTATTTTAAGTTAAAATACTTGTATAACAATTTTCGAGGTATTTTTTATGAAAGGTTCATTACTTATAGGTCAATCAGGAGGACCTACATCTGTTATCAATTCTAGCCTTGCTGGCGCAATCGTTGCTGGAATTAATTCTGAAAAAATTGACAACGTGTATGGAGCATTAAATGGTATTTCAGGTATCATAAATCATCAAATTATTGATCTAAAAAAAGAATCAGCTGAAACAATTGAATTGTTGAAAACAACACCAGGATCTATTTTAGGTTCAGTTAGATATAAATTAAAAGATTATAAAATTGATGATACAGATTATAAGACTTTAAAAAATGTATTTGAAACACTAAATATAAAATACTTTATTTATATTGGTGGAAATGATTCAATGGATACATGTAATAAAATTAACGAATATTTTAAATCCATTGATTTTGATTGTAAAGTATTTGGAGCACCTAAAACTGTTGATAATGATTTAGTTGAAACTGATCATACTCCAGGATATGGTTCTTCTATTAAATATATTGCAACATGTATTGCAGAAATATATCAAGATATTAGTTGTTATAGAAATGGTAAAGTTACAATTGTAGAAATTATGGGACGTGATGCTGGATGGTTAACTGCAGGTTCAAAACTTGCGTGTTTAACTAATAATGGACCTGACTTGATATATTTACCAGAAACTGCTTTTGATTTAGAAGACTTTTTATTAAAAGTAAAAAATATATACGATAAAAAACAACATGCACTTGTTGCAGTATCTGAAGGTATTAAAGATAAAGATGGAAAATATATACTTGAATATAATACATCAGGTAATGCAGATGCATTTGGTCATGTTCAACTTGGTGGTGTTGCACAAGTTCTAACAAAATTTGTCAAAGAAAGATTAAATTTACCAAATAGAAGTATAGAACTAAATTTACCACAAAGATGTTCTTCTCATATTTCATCTTTAACTGATATTGAAGAAGCATTCAATTGTGGATATAAAGCTGTTGAATTTATGTTAAATGGTAACAGTGGTAAAATGGTTTCTATGGTTAGAGTAAATAATGAACCATATGAAATTGAATATCAAGCAAAAGATTTAATTAATATAGCCAATCAAGTAAAAGAAGTTCCTTCTAAATATATTATTGATAATGGTTCTAATATTAGTGATGAATTTATTGAATATGCACTTCCTTTAATTATAAACGAACCAAATACAAAATATGAAAATGGAATGCCCAAGTTTGCAAAATTAGAAAAACACTATGTTAAATTTTAACAAAAAAAGATTCTGTTATTAAACAGAATCTTTTTTAAATCATATTATTATTATTTTATCTTGTTTTATGGTAAAATTATAATGTTATTTTGAAAATATGAGGTATTTATGACTAGTACAAATGATAAGAAATTTTTATTTGAAAAAGAGAAAATATCAAAAGCCGTACTAACTTTAGCAATTCCTACAATCATTAGTCAGTTAATTACTATTATATATAACTGGGCAGATACATTCTTTGTAGGACAACTTAATAACACATATCAAATGGCTGCTGTAACAATTTGTCACCCAGCATTTATGATGTGTACTGCATTTGCTAACTTAATTGGTATTGGTGGGGCAAACGTTATTTCAAGAGCAATGGGCGCAAACAAATTTGATAGAGCAAAGAAAACATCAACAACATGTATGCTTTTTGTATTCTTGTTTTCTATCATTTATTCTCTAATTATTTTTCTAATTAGAGAACCTCTTCTTTTAAACGTACTTGGTGCTGATTCAACAACAATTGAATATTGTTATGACTATATGTTTTGGGTTGTTGTTATTGGTGGTCTTCCAACAATTCTTTCAGCTACTCTTGCACATTTAATTCGTGCAACAGGAAAAGCTACACAATCAAGTATAGGGATTGCAATAGGTGCAGTTTTAAATATACTTTTAGACCCAATTTTCATTTTTGCGTTTTGTCTTGAAGTTGAAGGTGCTGCAATTGCAACATGTATTTCAAACGCTGTAGCATGTATTTACTTTATTGTATATTTACTTGTTCAAAAACAAAAAGAAACAATCCTTGATTTTAATCCTACAAACTTAAAAATCAAGTCAAAAGTATCTTTAGATATTTTAAGTTCAGGACTTTCAAGTTTCTTAATGTTACTAATGGCTATATTTAGTAATGCATCAATTAATAAATTAATGTCATCATATAGTGCTGCCGCAATCTCAGGTGTAAGTATTGCAAAAAAAGTTGACTTATGTATAATCGCTTTTGCACAAGGTCTTTCAAATGGTATCCTTCCTCTTGTAGGATATAATTTTGCATCAGGAGACAAAAAGAGAATGCATAAAATCATTAAGTTTAGTATGATTTTAGTATTAACATTCTCAATTTCTTGTATAGTATTATTCTTCTTATTCCCAAGACCTATTGTTTCTGTATTTATAAAAGATGCTGAAACAATTGATTTTGCAAGTAAGTTTTTAAGAATACTATGCGTAAGTATGCCACTTACTGCTATACTATTTATTTTTAATACAGTATTCCAAGGAACTAAACAAAACGGTAAAGCCCTTGTTACAATTATATTAAGAAAAGGTATTGTTGATATCCCGCTTATGATTGCATTAAATGTTGTAATTCCTATTTATGGCGTTGTAATGTCACAACCTATTGTTGATGTCATAGGAACAATAATTGGTTTAATCTTATATATTGGTTATATGAGAAAAGAAAAGAAATTATTAAAAGAACAAGAAATTGCATTTTAAAAGGAGTTGTCATTTGACAACTCCTTTTTATCCTTTTCTTTTACTTTGAATTTTAAATGCTATGCTTCTAACTAAACTTCTTGGAACAAGTCTAATTAAAAATACTAATAATCTATTTGATGCACCATATAAAGCAATAACTTTGTTTTTCATTAATTTCTTATATCCATATAAAGCTACTTTCTTAGGATCAGCAGGTTTCATATTCTTTAATAAATTACTATTTTTCTCATTTGCGTTAGCAACATCAAAGAAGTTTGTTCTTGTTGTTCCAGGACATAACGCTGTAACACTTACGCCTGTTCCTTTTAATTCTTTGCTAAGTGCTTCTGTAAAAGATAAAACATATGATTTTGTCGCATAATATGTTGCCATTAATGGTCCAGGTAAAAATGATGCAATTGATGCAACATTCATAATTTTACCTTTTTTATTACTTATCATATCTTTTAAATATATATGACAAAGTGATGTTAAAGTTGTGATATTTAATTGAATCATATCTTTGTTTTTATCCATTGATGTTTCAACAAAATATCCATAATCTCCAAATCCTGCATTATTTACTAAAACATCAACTTCTAAATTATTACTTTTAGTAAAATTATATATATCATTTGTTGCAGTATCTTTTGTTAAATCACAAGAGAAAACTTCTACTTCAACATTATATTTACTAATAATATCTTCTTTTATTTTTTCAAGTAAATCTTTACTTCTTGCGACAAGAATTAAATTATTATTGTTTTTAGCAAAAAGATATGTAAGTTCTAATCCTATACCTTTACTAGCACCAGTTATTAAAGTATATGATTTGTTCATTTTATGCAGGGTCTGCTTTCTTATAATCTTTTACATATACTTTCTTGATTTTCTTTTCTTCATATTCCCAGTAATTATATGTATCTTTTCGTTTGAAGTTTGCAACAAACTTACCATCTTCTTTATCCCAACCTAAGAATTCATATCCAGCTACAATAAATTCATCATCTTCATCTAGTGGTAATTGTAAGATAACACCTGGAATATTATCAAGCGCATATTTTACTCTAAATGATTGCCAGTGATAAACTGTTTGACCTGTTAAATAGAATAATTTACATGTATCAACAAGAGCTGCCCATGAAGAGTTAAAGAAGTCATCCGCATGATTATATGGATCAAATGTTGTACATCCTTCATCATTTCTCCACCATGCAAAGAATGTTAATAAGAAGTTAAGAAAATCTTTGTATAAACCATTTTTCCAACAATATCCAATGAATGTTGTATCAGGTTGATTATCTAATGTATCACCTTCTACTGGTGTTAAATAATATTTATGGAATGAAAATCCCATAGCATAACAGCTATCTCTTCCATCTGCATTCCAGTCAGCATAATCATAGAAATCTTCTACACAATGAATATTGTGGCTTTCTAAATCTTCTTTTCCACCATGACTTAAAATAAAGTCATAGAAATCACCAAAGAAATTTTCAAATAAATCTCTTTTTGAAGGCCAGAAATCTACACCAATTTCATGATCATTAATTTCAAATTCAAATTCATTAATATCCATTTCATAATCAATTGCAACACTACTTTCTCTAACAGCATGCATATGTTTTTTTACAACATTACAATGATATGGATCATTTTGATAATCTTCTAAATCTTCTTTAGAATTAAAATATGTTTCTAAAATAATATCATATGATCTATCAGAATGTAAAAAGTCAACTCCAACATTTAAATGAACTAACATTGGAACATTACCTTTCATTGAAAGTAAAATTTCTTTTGTTTTATTACATAATTCCTCAGTAGGATTTTTTAATTTAAAGCAAACGATATGTTTAATCATATATTATTCTCCTCTTTTAAATATAGTATTATTATAGCACAATAAGAAAAAAAACTAAAGTATTTATACCTTAGTTTTTAAAATATCTTTTGCTTTGTCTATTATTTTATTAATTGTCCTATCTATTTTATCTGCTATTTTAGAAACAGCATTTTTAGTGGTAAAAGAAGTTTATGATAAACCAATTTTACGTCTCTTATTTAGTTGAAGAATCATCATAGAAAAAAACGTCAAAAAAGGGAGTGTTTTATTTGAAGGAATTATTTGAAATTCAATCGGTAGATAACTATTTTATTCTCCTATTTATATTTTTCCTATTTGCAGCCATCAGTGTTTTAGCATGGATAAAGCGTGGAGATAAATCGAAGACAGAAAGAAAGGGCTTTGTGAAAGAAATCATTATTATTCCTATTGTTTGCTTGGTTTGCTCCTTTGTTTTAACGAAATTTATTGCTG
>JAZKYN010000161.1:0-7707 GCA_045612145.1 Bacilli bacterium | reverse complement strand
ACCATTTTTAACTTCTATATTTGCATTTGTTGTTATATCTCCAGCAAAACCTCCACCATATAGGTTTTCAACTTCAATTGCGTTATTTACCAAAATAATTACTTCATTTACAATGGCTTCTTTTCCACCACCATATAAATTTGCAATTTCTCCAGAATTAACAGTTACATATGTTGTAGATGTTGTATCAGCAAGATTACCTCCACCATATATATTTGTAATTGTTCCACCATTTATATTTGTGTTTAACTTACCTGTTATAGTACCTGTTAAATTATTACCACCGTATACGTTTGTAATTGTACCACTTTGAACTTCTATATTTGTATTTTTTCCAACATTTGCTTGGTTAGAACCTGCAAAAATATTTGTAATTGTAGCATCATTTAATACATTAACATATGTTGAACCAGTAATCGGACCTTGGTTACCGCCACCATATACATCCTTAAGTGTAGCATTCGTAACATTAACAACAGCATCACCTGTAACACTTGCAACGTTACCTCCACCATAAATAGAACCTTTAATTGTACCATTATTGATATTTACTGATGTGTCACCTTCAATTTTTGCAACAGCACCATCAGAACCACCGAAAATAGAACCTGATATTGTTCCGTCGTTAATAACTAAATTTGTATTACCTTCAATACTTCCTAAAGTTTCAATTACATCTGTATAAATTTCAATAACTTGGTTCCCGTTTTCATCAGTTGTTAATACATTTAGTTCTTCGAAATCAGTGTATTGCATTGCTGTCACTTTATTTTTTTGAATATTAGTTTCTGAAATGCCTTTTTCACGTAAAAATGCAAGTTGTCCTTTATAAACAGTATTTGTACTAGCTTCAAGAAGTGCAGTTAATTTTTCTGACGTTAAACCATCTTTATTAGATGTATATTTAATATCGAAATCGGCACCTTTAAATAACGTAGATCCTAAATATTCTTTTGCGGAGAAACTTGTATTTTGGCCACTTCCTCCACCATAAATATTGCCTGATATTGTTCCAGCATTTATAACAATATTAATATCACTATCTACAGCACCATTATTGCCACCGCCATAAATATTACCTGATATTGTCCCACCATTAACATTAATATCGATACCTGATTCTGTTGTAACAAGAGCATTTGATACGGCAATATATTTTGTTGCATGATAATAGTTTGCCAAATTAGAAATATTACTTTGTGGATAAAAATTATCAACAGTTAATACATCATATATATTTGTGCTAGTATCAAAAACGACTTCTTGTTGTTTTAATCCGTATGAAATACCACTAACTGCTATATTAGTTCCTGCTTCATTTGTAAAATATTTATAATCATCATCAGTTATAAATCCTGTTAGATTTTTTGGAGCACTTGATGATGAGCATGTTACGAAACCACCTGCACCACCACCATAGATATTTGAAATTTTTCCACCATTAATATTTAATTCAATCTTTTTAGCATTAATTGTTCCACCTTGAGAACCACCATATAAATCAGTGATAATACCACCATTTATATCCATAGTTATGTTATTTTTAATGGTTACTCCAATCGCAAATTGATTACCACCACCACACAATTTTGTAATACTTGCAGAATTTAATGTTTCAACATAAATGTTATTAAATGTAACTGATGATGTATCATTTCCAGTTGTTTCTAATGTACCACCTAAAAAAACATTATTTAATATTTGTTTTGGATCATCTCCATCAATAATCCAAATTGCTTCATCTATTGTTGCTGTTTTAGTCTTATATACTGGTGTTATAAAACCTTCAGAAGATACATTTTCAAAATTGTAAAGATTCACTCCAAAGAATTTACATGTAGCAGTATAAGCCAATCCTTGATTTATCCCCATAAAATCACTATTTAAAACAACATTTTCAAAATTAAGATGAACATTATTTGCTTTTATATTTTTTATTGCATCTTTATGATTTGAACAGTAAACTATGCTATAGTGATAAAAACCATCAACATAATTAGTTCCAGAAACATTACCATATAGAGTTACATATATGTTATCTAAACCATTATTACTTGCATATGCCCCTGAGAATAATTGTAAATATGCTCTTCCACCTGCACTAACAGCAGCAATATTATATGTTTTTCCTGATACTGTATATTTATCAGCTGCATGTCCCCAGTTTGTTGAATCATATCCTAATGTTGTTTGAGTTGTTGTTCTTTTGTAAGCATCAAAAGATTCCATCATTACAAAGCGTTTGTTTGCAGCATTATTAAAATGTACCTGACCATTATTTCTTGATCCATCAGTTTTATAAGTTTCCCTATAACCAACTATATTTAAATCTTCTAAAACAGTGTCGCAATTAAAATATAAATAAAATGAATGATTAATATTATCTTTATTTCCTTTTGTATTTAAACAGTACCAATGAGCGTTTTTATAAAATTTATTGAAATTAGCAGTTGTTAATTTTGATTTTTCATAAGCTTTTTCTGCTTCTTCTCCATTTTCTTCAGGGTCAACACCATAATTTAAACCACTATATGTTAAAACACCTTCAGTAATATTTTTTCCTAAATTTAGATCATATCTAGTAGCTGCAGTTGGGCATTTTATTGTATAGTGATTAACTGTTACAATTTCTCCACCTTTTTTACCAAGTAAAGTTATGGCATCTAATAATTCAGATACAGGATTATCATAAGTTGAACCAACGTTTTCTATTGCGTCAGTCTTATTTGCATTTGCTTCTGCAATTGAGTATGCATACGTTTTTGTTTCATCCCATTCAATTTTTGCAGTCGCAATATTTTCACCATAAACATTATTAATATTTACAAAATTATATTTATCTCTTAAATAAATTCTTTTACCATACATTGGTTCTAGTACAACTTCTGTATTTTCATCAAAAGTATAATTACTAAATGGTAAGTCATTACTATAAATATAATCATTGTCTGGATAAAAATATAATGTGTTTATTTGATTTCCATTTACACTAACAAGTTTCCAACCAGAGAATGCATTTTCATATATACCATCTATTAATGTAGTAGGTGTCCATCCATAAAAAGCACCAGTTTCAGAATCATTATAATCTTCTAATAACGCTGATTTTAGTCTTGTATCATATTCAACGCTTTTACTAACTTTTATGCCATCTTTTTGATAACTTATTGTTATATTGAAAGAAGACTTTGCCAATACATTATTGTTTTTTAACGAAATTATATAAACTAAAAAACATGTTAAAAGTACTAATAAACTTTTCTTTAAAAATTTATTAATTTTTTTCATATAGCTAAATCTCCTTTCTTAAAATTTTTAATTAAATAGTAACAATAAATTTACCATCAACACTATCTAACGATACAGTTTCAAAACTATAATTTTTTGATAAATCTGTTTTATAGAAAATAATTTCTATAGCTTCACCTGCACTTATTTTAATAGTATTAACAATACTCTTATAATAAGTTTGTCCATCAGGTAATTTGTTTGTATTTAATGTTGGTATTCCATCTACTAAATCTACTATGTATGGATTTGTTACATCTATTTGTAAAACATTACTTATTGAATTAATACTACTAAAATCAACAGTTAATGATTTTGCTGGAATATCTACATTTGTTTTTACAATAAGTTTAGCAATTGGACTATTAACTTCATCAATTACTTCATAAGAATATTCTTTATCATAAGTCATACAAGAAAATTCTAATTTCATTTCTTTTACGTATGGTGAACTTGATTTAATACTAATTTCAATCTTTGTATTGTTTCCATAACCTTCAGGGATTGATAATGTCCATTTGTCTAAATCTTTTGTGTTTTTATTCAATAAATGTTCAACATCTACTTGATTTGATAAAACAATCGAATTACTATCATAACTAGAATTAGTTGATGTTATATTCATTGAAACTTTGTATTTAACATCTGTATCACAAATTCTATAGTCATCAAAATAATTTTGAATATAGAAAATAATTTCTTTACTATCTCCACCCGCTAATACGTATGATTTTGATAAATCTTCATCATTTATTGTATCGCCTAATAAATCAACAGTAAAGAAGAAATCTTTTGATGTTACAACAATATCAGATTGTTTTTCTCTAATATACTTTGCGACTACATATCCGCAAAAAGTTGTTGCAACTGCTAATAATAAAACTATAAACAATATATATATTTTTCTATTTTTCATAAAGTCACCCTAATCAACCTGTACTATTTCTACCACTACTGTAATTAGATCTATTTCACCACTGTATTTATAATCTAAAATATCTATAGGCCATTCTATTTGAATGTCTTCAATTAATAAAGATTCATGTGGATTAAGAGATCCTGATATTCCAGTTGATTTTATATCATTACCATTATAAGTTATTTCTAAAGGTAAATTATCTAATGTGTAAATCATAATATTGTATGTTACTTTTACATCATTTGTTGAACCTTTAAAATTAACATCAAATAATATTTTATATCCTGGTGTCATTTCATAATCAAGAACTTGTGTTTGAGTATTTCCATCAACGACATCTACATCTATACCAAATGATGCAACAGTTGCACTATCTTGTCCTTCATCTCTTGCAAAATACTTTGCATATATGTTAACAACAAATATTGATGAAAGAATAACTAGTAAAAATAACACAGAAGATATAATTTCTATATTGTTTTTTTGCTTTTTCTTACCCATGAATGACACCTCCTTTTCTATTTATTTTACCACTTTTTTTTAATTAATACAAGTATTTTTATAATGTATCGAGATATTTTATATAATTTATTAATCGTTTTCATTAAAATAGGAAATTTTTGCAAAAATTTATAATTAAAAAATAAAAAAATACGAATAAATTCGTATTTTTATTTTAGTTTTTTACCATCTGAAAATGCATTTCCGACACGTTGTTGAACCTTATAATATCCATGAGTTGATGGATCATAACTAATTGGGATAAACTTATCAAGTGATATTTTTCCATCTTCTGTAAGTATCGATTCGTCAGCATTTACATTAATAATTTGCGCAAGATATAAATCTTCTTCTAGTATTTTTAATAATCTACATTCAATACAAAGTGGTAATTCATTTATGATTGGAGCATTTACAAATTCTGCTTTTTTAGTTGTAAAACCTGATTTATTCATTTTGTTTGGTTCTTTATTTTGAGATACAATTCCAACATAATCACATTCTACAACATGATCAGCATCGCCAATTGATATTGTAAATTCATTTGTAATTGCAATATTTTCTGTTGTTTTATGGCTTGACATACATACCATTACTTTATCATAATCAGCCATTCCACCCCATGCAGCATTCATTGCATTTGGATTATTATTCTCATCATATGTTCCAATAATCATTACAAGCTGTGGATATAAATATCCTTTTACACCTAAATTTTTTCTCATATTTTTACCTATTTCTTTTTAAATTTTAAATTATATATTGACAATATTAAACTTACTACACCAAGACTTATCAATAATATTATCATACCATTTTCAGGCATAATTGAAGAATTAAAAGATATTTTATCTAAACTAATATAACAACCAAGAAGTATTGCGATAATTGATAATACTAATAAAATTATATTTTCTACTTTTTTCATTATGTCTCTCTCCTTTTTTAGAAAAATATTATTTCTGTTAATAATACCGCTATACAAGATATTAGAGCAACCACAGTTAGATTTTTAATTTTTATTGCACATATAATAGCAAAAGCAAGTCCTACAAATGCTGATGCAATATGATCTGTAACATATAAAGCTGCAGGAAATGTCATTGTTGTAAGAACAGTATATGGTATATAATATAAGGCTGAATTTATAAATTCATTTTTTATTTTTCCTTTTATTAATAATAGAGGTACAACTCTTAATAAATAAGTTGTTAAAACCATTATTAATAAATATATAAAGTATTCATTATTGTTCATTTACTATCTCCTTTCTAGGAAAGAAAATAGCTCCTATAACTGCTGCTAATATTGCACAGATACTAATTGATATTCCTGTCGATATTTTATTAAGATATGGTAAGTAATAAAAACAAATACTTATTAATACTGTTATTAATACAACAATTAATGTTTTTATATCTTTTTTACAAGGTGGAATTATTATAGCAATAAACATTCCATATATTGCAATGCTAAATGCTCCCATTAGTATTTCCGGTAAAATATTACCAAGTAGTGCACCAAGAAGTGTTCCTGTTGCCCAACCTATGTATGGTAATATAGATAACCCAAAAAAGAACTTTCTTGTTATTTCTTCTTTTGATATTGCTACAGCAAATATTTCATCTGTTATAAAAAAACCTAGCAATGCCTCAAATATGCCCTTAAACTTCGGTTCTGTCTTCTGTGTTAGGGCAACTGACATAAATGAGTATCGTAAGTTTATTGTTAGTTGTGAAATAAACATATCTATATACATCCCAGGTATAACCATTATATTAATACCTGCAACTTGGCCAGCTGATGTTAGAGTTAACATCGATATTAATGTAGTTTGCCATACATTTAACCCAAGTAGCACCGCTGTTATACCAAACGTAAACGATACAGCTAGATATCCCATTCCGATAGGTATTCCACTTTTTAATCCATTTATAAATTCTTTGTCTTTCATAAGATGCTCCAATTAATAAGTTGTAAATATTATAACATATATTTAACATTTTTTGTAAATAAACATAAAAAAACAGGTTTCAAAAACCTGTTTAATTATTTAATGCCTTTGTTACATATGTATATAATTCTTTGATATATTTATTAATTACATGTAATTCAATTTCTTCGAATGTTTTATATTCTGGAATTAGTGTTAAAATGCAAGAAATAATACTTTCTAAAATTTGGAATGAAAATTCTGTTGTTTTTGATTTTGTATCAATCATTGTAGCTATTTGAATAACAACAGGTATATATGTAGTTGTATCTTCTATTTTCTTTCCAATATTAGTTAATACTTTTTCTTTTTGATTAAACCAATCATCTAAGTTAATTCCTTTATAGAAAGTATCATATTTGTTTAGTTTTTTTAGCATATTAAAAAGTGCTGGATTTTTAGGATCATTTGTTAGTACAATTTTTGCAAGTAATCCTTGGATGTATAAGTCAAGATTTTGCATTATTTCAAATCTATTTAAGTCTTCAGTTTTTTCAATTAATTGATCATATATAAATTCTGATATAGTAAATACTTGATTATATTGTTCATTTATATTATCAAATAGTTGTTTATTATATTTCATTTTTAAACTCCTTTAATTCTTTTTTTAATCTATCAATTGGAAGGCCTACAACATTGTGATATTCACCAACAAATTTATCAATATATTTTGCGAAAATTCCTTGTATAGCATAAGAGCCTGCTTTATCATAAACATTTTCAGTAGCAATATATTCTTCTATTTCTTTTAAAGAAATATCTTTTACAAATACGTTTGTTATTTCATGAAAAACTTTTTGTTTTTCTTTTGTAATTATACATACACCAGTAATTACTTGATGAATTCTATTACTAATCATTTGTAACATTTTTATTGCATCTTGTCTATCAATTGGTTTTCCAAGTATAATATCATCTACAACAACAATTGTATCAGCACCTATTATTAAATCATTTTGATTTTTTAAAAATACATCATATGCTTTTTGATAAGCAAGTGATT
>JAZKYN010000160.1:0-3054 GCA_045612145.1 Bacilli bacterium | reverse complement strand
TTATTTTTTAAATATTCACTTAATTCAAAAATCTTTTTGATTTCAACAATTTCTTTGTGTGAAAAACCCGAATTTACAGGAATATCTTCTAACAAAATAAATAAAACAGCAAACTTTTCAAGATAATTAAATTTCTTTGCTTTCGAAATAATTCTAATCCATTCAGAATATTTAGGCATAGATTTAAATATATTTAAATGCTTCATTGTTTGAATAGCATTATTACAATATTTTTCAGTTAATATTTTCTTTAATAAAGTAATAACTTTATAATTACTTAACTCTGATAAATATTTACTAGACTTAACCATCGCATATTGTGTTTTTTTCTCAATTCTGAAATTTAATTTAGCTACTAAATGAATCCCTCTAAATATTCTTGTTGGATCATCTTTAAATCTGCTTTTACCTTTTCCAATAACTCTAATAGTTTTTTTCTTCAAATCTTTCTCACCTTTTGCTACATCAATAAGATTTTGATTTAAACTCATTGCAAGAGCATTAATAGTGAAATCTCTTCTTTGAATATCATCAATTAATTTTGTTGAATAATGAACAGATTTTATACGATGTTTAACATATTCTTCACATCTAAAAGTAGTAATCTCATATTTAAAATTATCGATTTTTAATACAACTGATCCTAAATGTTCGTATTCCATATTTAATTCGTACGCTGAAAACAAATTCTTAAGAACTTGTGGAGTTGCGTTAGTTGCAATGTCAATATCATTGAAATCTATATTTAAATATAAATCTCTTATTGCACCACCAACAATATAGGCTTCATACGATTTTTCATTCAAAGCAGAAAGAATTTCTAACGCTTTTTGAAAATATTTGTACATTTCATAATTGCGTGATTTTAATTTTCTTACTAATGCATTATCCTTATGAGCCATAATTTCCCTCCTTTCTTTTATACGTTAAATCTAAATAACATTATGTCTCCATCTTTTACTTCGTATTCTTTTCCTTCAAGTCTTACTTTACCAGCTTCTTTTACTTTAAGTGGTGTTCCGTATTCAACAAGATCATTATAAGCATATGTTTCTGCTCTAATAAATCCTCTTTCAAAATCACTATGAATAACGCCAGCACATTGAGGGGCAAGCATACCTTTTTTGAATGTCCATGCACGACATTCTTTCTCACCTGCTGTGAAGAATGTGCATAATCCAAGTAAACTATAAGCCTCTCTTACAAGTTTATCAAGTCCGCTTTCTGTTACACCTAAATCTTCTAAAAACATGTTTTTATCATCTTCATCTAACATACTTAATTCTTCTTCTATTTTTGCAGAAATCATTACAACTTTTGAATTTTCTTTTGCTGCAAATTCTTTTACTAAATCAACATATTTATTTCCTGTCGCAATATCATCTTCACTAACATTTGCAACATATAACATTGGTTTCATTGTTAAGAATTGATAGTTTTTAATAAAGAATTTTTCTTCTGCTGTAAGATCAACTAATCTTGCAGGAATATTATTTAGAAAAGCTTCATGAAGTTTTTTTAAAATATTGTATTCGTATACAGATTCTGTATCAACTTTTAATTGAGCTTTCTTTTCAATTTTAGGAAGTCTTTTTTCAACAACTTCTAAATCAGCTAAAATCAATTCTAAATTAATAACTTCAATATCACTAATTGGATCAACAACACCGTCAACATGGATGATGTTTGCATCATCAAAACATCTTACTACTTGACAAATAGCATCAACATCTCTAATATGTGATAAGAATTGATTTCCTAAACCTTCACCTTTACTTGCACCTTTTACAAGGCCTGCAATATCAGTAAAAGAAAATGATGTTGGAACAATACTTCTTGGTTTTACTATTTCAACAATTTTGTCTAATCTTTCATCTTTTACTTCAACAACACCAACATTTGGTTCAATTGTTGCAAATGGAAAATTTGCAGCTAAAGCGCCAGCTTTTGTAATTGCATTAAATAATGTTGATTTACCTACGTTTGGTAAACCTACTATACCTGCTGTTAAACTCATAATTCACCCCTATAATACTAATAGTAGTCCAGCTACTAAATATAAAATAATTCTTAATAAAATGTTATAAATAACATTTCGATTTGTATTCATATAAATACCAGTTGTCGCAATGTTTACAATTAAACTTACAACTAATATGTCTAAAGACATTACCCATGCTATTTCAAAAATAGTCATAATAATTACTGTAAAAATATAAATTGCTTTATCTCCAAGTAATGTATCATCAAATGCATCAATCAAAAATTTTCTACATGCTATTTCTAAGACTATTGTTGAAACAATTGTACCAAATAATATTTTAAATACACATGTATCTTTTGTGCTAAAGAAGATATTGCCTTCATATTGTAAATATTCTTTTGTAAATTTTGGAAATACTTGTGTGAAATTAAATAGATATGATAAAAGAATTGAGATTGTAATAACAAATATTCCAACAAGAGTAACACCTAAAATATTATTTTTATTTTGCGGTGTCCATAAAGTATTTAAATCTTTTCTAAAAAGTATTAAACAAAATAATATTGCTGACAAACTACTTAAGAACAAACTATTTGTTTGGCTATATAAATTCGTTCTAAGACCAGTTGCTTCACTTTCAATAACAGAAAATACAACTTGTAAAATACCACATACTATAAAACCTGCAATAGCAAATATTGCAAATCCAATTTTAAACTTACCAAGACTATCAGGTCCATAATTTCCTGTAATCATAGCATTATGCATTTTAGCACTGTATTCTCCACAACTTGTGCAGTATTCTTCATTTTGATTTAAAACTCTATAACAATTATTACATCTAATTTTCATAAAATCACCTTTTTTCACATATTCCCGCTAGTAACTTATTATATCATAAACAATTCATTTTGTAAATGATTTTATGTTTTAAATTTACAATTAGTGACAAAGTATGATATAATTAGCATGGTGATTTTAATGAGTGATATCAAAAACGTTCCTCAGTGGATTCTTGAGAGTACAACCGGTTTGGAAAAACAGAATGACGAAGTGGGTTTGATTGTTGC
>JAZKYN010000159.1:0-14130 GCA_045612145.1 Bacilli bacterium | reverse complement strand
TACCAATTGAGTTATTATTTCCACCTGTTGAAGAAATATAACCATAACTTGTATTATAATAATGACCGCCTAACATAACTTTAGATCCTTCTACTTTAACAGCAAGCCCCATTCCATTTAATTTAGTACCAGATGTTGTATTTTTAACATTAGTTTTAACACCTTTAATATAGAAATATCCATCTTTTCCTAAAGTTACATCTGTTGAATATAAGTCACTTCCAACTTGTGAAGTTGTTAAACCACTATCAGTCCATGTCATAGTTTTACTTGAACCTGCATGCCAAGCTCCGTATGCTTCATTTTGAGAATACCAAATACCATCATTACCTACACTGTAATGCCATGATGCTTGTGTTCCATTAGTATTACATGATTTATTATATGATGCTAAATTTTTACCACCATTAAACATTGCTGATGCAGAATAAGGCATATCAGCTGCATAGTGAACAGTGATAAATTGAATACCATCTGTTGATAATGTAGATTTATTTGAAGGGTTTTCTAAATAATAATCATCATGAACAACATAATCTTCAAATAATAATTTAGATACACTTCCAATAATATCTGAATAGTATGCACCATCAGAACCAATTTTAATACCAATTAATAAATCTTCTTCCGTATAAATTTCTTTATTATTGCTATCTAATAATAATTTAAGAATTCCTGAAGCATCACTTTCTAATACTGTTACATAGAATGTAAATGCAACTTCTTCATTATCTGAGCAATATGCAACGATTTCAGCTAGACCTTCTTTTCCTCCAGATACTACACCATCATTACTAACAGTTGCTATAGCTGGTGTGTTTGATTTCCATAATAGATTTTCTTGTTTAGCTCCATAAACAGTTGCTCCAAGTTTAATTGTTTCATTAACTACTACATAAGATTCTTCAACAAATTCACCATCAATGTAAGGGTCAACATAAACTTCAATTTCAAGTTCAACATTTAATGAAGTATTGCCATGAACAGTTATTAAAACTTTTGCAGTACCTATACCAACAGCTTCAATTAAACCTTTTTCAGAAACAGTTAACACTTCTTCATTTGTTGAAACAAATGAAACTTTTTTAAGTGTTGCATTATCTGGACCAATAGACCATGTTAATTGATGTTTTGAAAGTTTTAATAATTTATCTACTTCATTAGTCACTTCAAATGTTTCTACTGCAACAGATTCAGACCATTTAGCTGTTAAAACTAAGTTACCTTGAGTATTTGAATAAATTTTTTCTACTTTATTACCATTTTGATCATACCATCCAAGGAATTCACGACCATCATTAATAACTAGCTCAGTTAATTCAACTTCTTCACCAAGTTTATATTCAGTAACTAGAGGAATTTTGATTTGTGTTGCATTAATTAAAGCCTGATTCATTGAATCTTTCCATGTCACAGGAGGATTACCACTTAACCATTGACCAAGTCTTAAAATACCAACATAACTATTCCATGCATTTTGTGCACCATTAGCAGCTGTAACTTGAGCATCGAATACTGTAAACCATGCATTCCATTCATCAAAATTTTCAGTGGCATTACAGAAATAATTATCATCGATTTGATCTTTTCCATTTTGTTTATAGAATTTATAATTACCTTGTGATTGTCCATCTTTCCATTGAGCAATTACTTTAGTCTTAAATGTTTGATAGTCATCAGATGGTTTTAGCCAATTATAATATGAAGTAAATACATATTCAATTGTTTCATCAACACTGCTTGGAGTTCTTGTTGGAAGATTACCATCAGTATAAACATATGTAATTGTATAAACATCATCTTCGCCTTCAGCCCAGTTAGCATAAACAGTTACATCAGAATTTGCAAGAGCAGAGATTTCAGTGATTAAATTAATTCCTTCTGGGTCTGTTGACCATCCAACAAACGTATATCCTTCTTTTGTTGGTTTAGTTAATTTAACACCTTTACCAAATGTAAATTGTGTAGGAGCATTACTTGCATTTGTTCCACCATCTAATACATAATTTATATTATATGTAGGAGCTGGTGCATTTAAATTTAACCATGAAGCATATAAAGTACAAGCTGTATCTACATATGTTACTTTCTCACCTTTGCATTCAGCATCTAAATACCAACCTAAGAACATATGTCCTTCTTTAACTGGAGAAACTAATTTTACAGCAGTACCAACATTTCCATTTGTTACAACATATCCATCTGGAGTAGAAGGAATAGTTGCACGTAATGAATTAAATGTTTGATAATTTTCTTTAGAAGTCGCTAATAAACCTTGTGTTCCATAAAAATATCCATCTAATACGAAACCACAACCAGCTTTAAAACTCTTAGCTGTTTCAGCAACTGTAGGATATTTAATTTTAGTTAATTCTATCATTAGTTTAGTTAGGTTAGCATATTTTTCTTTATAAGGACTAGTACCTAAGAATCCACCAACTGCTTCATATCCATTTAAGCTATCAAAGAATAATTCACTGTAACCATCTGCAGCACCAGTTTTAACTGTAGATGTAGTATTATATAATGCTACTGGGTCACCATTATTTTTGCTAAAATCTGCCCAATTGTTTACTTGGATTGTTGTTGATACTTTTTCAGAATTTAATAGATTATTTTCAAATAAGTATGTATAGAAGTCAGCCATGAAAACTTCTGGTAAATTAGATACAGCATCAATACCTTTTGCAGCATCAGTTACTGTTCCAGATGTCCATTGCCATGAACCACCGTTTAATACATAATTAATATCGAATGGAGCTCCTACTTCTGGTTGAGTATTTTCTTCCCAAATAGCATAAAGAGTAACTTTACCCTTTTGAGTAGCATAAATAACTTCTACATATGTTGAAGAACCTTCTTGTAAAGACCATCCTAAGAAACTATGTCCTTCTTTTGTTGGAATTGGAAGAGTTAATTCTTTTCCTTCTTCATATTTAGTAGGTGCATCAGTTGGATTTACACCTCCATCTAGATTATAAACAATATCAGAATATACAATGATTTTTTTCCATTTAGCATAAACTGTAACATTACCTGTTTGTGAATTACTAATTTTAGAAACATAATTAGATGAAGATTGTGATAATGTCCATCCTAAGAATTCATAACCTTCTTTTGTTGGAGTTGGAAGAGTTAATTCTTTTCCTTCTTCATATTGGCTAGGTGCATTAGTTGGATTTACACCACCATCTAAATTATATGTAATTGTTGAATAAACAGGATTTTTACTCCATTTTGCATAAACTGTTACATCACCTGTACTTAATGAAGAAACTTCTGTAACATAATCAGCTGATTCTTCAGTTAATGTCCATCCTAAGAAAGTATAACCTTCTTTTGTTGGAGTTGGAAGAGCAACACCTTGTCCTTCTTCATATTGGCTAGGTGCATTATTAGGATTTACACCACCATCTAAATTATATGTAATTGTTGAATAAACAGGATTTTTACTCCATTTTGCATAAACTGTTACATCACCTGTACTTAATGAAGAAACTTCTGTAACATAATCAGTTGATTCTTCAGTTAATGTCCATCCTAAGAATTCATAACCTTCTTTTGTTGGAGTTGGAAGAGCAACACCTTTTCCTTCTTCATATTGGCTAGGTGCATTAGTTGGATTTACACCACCATCTAAATTATATGTAATTGTTGAATAAACAGGATTTTTACTCCATTTAGCATAAACTGTTACATCGCCTGTACTTGATGCAGAAACTTCTGTAACATAATCAGTTGATTCTTCCGTTAATGTCCATCCTAAGAAAGTATAACCTTCTTTTGTTGGAGTTGGAAGAGTAACACCTATTCCTTCTTGATATTTAGTTGGTGCATTTGTTTGATTTGATCCACCATCTAAACTATAAGTTAATGAAAACTCTGCACCTTTTACTTCAATATTAAATTCATAAGTTTTTACTTTTTTCCCTAAAGTAAAAGTTGCTTTTAATGTAAACTTACCAATATTAACAGCAGTAACTTTATTTTCCTTTACTGTAGCAATATTTGTATTAGAACTTTCAAAAGTAGCTACTACTTTCTTTTGTTCAGAATAATCAACTACAAGCACATCGCCTTTAGTCATAGACGTAACCATATTATTAAAAGTAACTTCTTGTATTTTATTCCCTTTACATGAAGTTAAAGATAAAAATAATACAGCTACAACTAGTAACACTATACTAATTTTTTTCATATTTTTTTCTCCTTCTATTTATTTACATAAATATAATACCATATTTTTTGTTTTTTGTAAACGTTTTACATTTGTTTTATATAATAAAAAAATGCGAAAATAGAATTTCATAAAAGAATTTATTTAAAACAAAATTTTTCTTTTATAAAATTAATTTTCGCATTCAATTAATACAATAGTTATATTATTATTTTCACGATTTAATATAATTAAACATTATTAGTCGTAATAATGAAATAGTACGGAACACTCATCAAAGTAATACCATCACTATCTTTTACTATTACTCTAAAACAATAATTGCCGGCTACTAGACCAGCTGATGAAATAGTTAACTCACCTTGGTTTGTTATATCAGGACGCTTACCAGAACTAGTATATTCACCATTTTCTGCTTTAACCATTAAATCCGAAGAAATTGTACAACCATCAGGAAGAATATAATCAATATTAACAATTAATTCTTGACCTGCTGTTATTATATGTTCTTCTCCTGTTATTTTTACTGCTGGATTAGTAGTTTCATTAACATAGAATACAACTGAATTAAGTTCAGCTACATTTTCTCCATTTAATACAGATGTATCATTACTAGATTTAGACGCGTATAACTTAATATTTAAATTATAAACATTTCCAGATTTAGGGAATAGATTTGATTCTAATGATAAAATGATATTATCTTCAATTAAAACATTTAATGGAATAATAAATTGTTGTAATTCATTTTGATAATAATAAGTTGTTTTATTTTTTTGAACAATTTTGATTCTTGTATCAGAAGGTAATTCTTCATTTGATGTTACAACTAAAGCAGCACCAACTTCATCCCATTTAGATGAATCTGCTTCTGTTTTTGCAAAATTAACTTCTATTTCTTTTTCTAGCGAATTATCATCTGGTGTTAAGTCACTTATACCAAATGAAACACCAACTAAATTAATTGTTCTTGTTCCTTTACTAAAACTTGGAACTTCACTTTCTGTAGCTATTGCGTCTAAAGAAACTGATAATGAAGTTGCATCTAAGGTTTCTTCTACTTTAGAAAAATCAATAATAAATTGATATTTCAATGTAGTACCAGAAACACTAAATTTAGTTGTATCACCCATCTTGATAAAATCATTAATTAATAAAGCATTGCTAGCAATATTAAAATTAAAATACCAATAAGAACTATTTGTTTTATCAATTAAAATAATAGAAGTTCCTTTAGGTAAGTATTCATTAAAGTTAATACTTAATTTTTCATATTTATCATAATTACTTACGCTAAAATATGCCGTAAAAGCTGAATCATTAGAGATTGTTGCATCTAATGTATTAATATCTGTAAATACTTTGTTTTCAGTAACATATGAGGAAACAGTTGCTGTTTTTTGTGCACCTTTTACTATTAATGTAATTACATAATTATCATCTGAAGGAACTTCATCTAATAATGTATAATTGTTTTTTACTTTAGCTTGTTTTGCAGACAATTCTGAACTTCCCGCAAATCTTGTTTCAGCTGTAACTATGAATTCACTACTCTTATAATATCCATCTAGTACAGTAACAATAATATTTAAACCAGATGTTCCATTTGCCTCTAATGTACAGAAGAAGCCATCGCAACAATCAATAATAATACTGATTTCTGGAGAGTAGTAATACATTTGGTCCGCTCTAACTTCATCTGAAGGATTGTGATTTTCATCTTCTGCATATCTAATGTAAATTAGATAATTCGTAAATGCTATTGGTAATGAGAAAGTATTGCTATATTGCCAATCTAAATCTACAACTACGTTATCTGCATAGTATGAAAGACGATATTCATATACTTTTCCATTTGCATTATCTAATTGCGAATAATTTACTACAATTTTCCAATTATCACCAACTTGTTCTGGAATAAATGTAGGTTTATTTGGAGAACTTTGATCAGCTTTAAAAATAACAAACTCTGCTGATGCTGTTGCACTATTGTAACTTACTTTTACTTCATAATCACCTGCATTAATTGGATTAGTTACTTGAACACCATTTCTTAAATAAACAATTGTTAATGTTTCTAACCATGTTTGATGACTATATTTTAATATAGCATTATGAGCAAGTCCATCATATGTGTAATTATTTGTATTAATTGTAACTGTTTCTGAATGACCCTTACAACTACATGTTTTTATTAAAACATTTTCTGAAGCTGTATACACATAGTAAACATTTAAACTTGAATTGTTGATATCGTGATTACATTTAACCCATTGAGCTGTTAATAAAATTGTTGCACCATCAACATTTGTAAGATTGATTACTTTTTGACCATCTTGATAAGTATTACCATTACTTGCCAACCAACCATTAAATACATAACCAGCATATACAAAATTATTTAAAGGTAAATTATATTCAGTATTGTATGTATAATGAAGTTTAGACATACTACCTTCATATGTAACACCATCTGGAATGTTTGGATCAAATTCAACATAATAACTATGAGCTGACCATACAGCATAAATTAATAAGTCTTCGACATCAGTACCAAAAACAACTCGTTGACCAACTTCATACTTTGTACCAGTACCATCTTTTTCTGTAAACCAACCAACAATTTCATATCCTAAGTGACTAAATATAACCCCTGAAATTTCAATTTCAACGCCTTCTTCATATTGATATACTGTATATTCACCCGTAACCACTCCTGATTCAGGATCTTTAAAGTTTTCAAAATATTGTAACTTATAATATTTTGTTCCAGTTTCTGTTTGTTTGCGATGATCACCAAAGTGGTCTTCTTCTTTTGTTATATTTACAGTAATTGAATCTTTAAATTTTGGATTATCCATTGAACCATAAATATCTAATGAACCTGCAACAACGTGCAATGAATCGTTAATAACACTATTACCATGACTTGATGGATTATCAATATTATTGTCTTCACACGTTGAAATAATAATTGTTCCACCTTCAACCATCATGAAGTTACTTCTTTCTTTATCATCAAGTGAAACATTTTCTTCTTCAATTAAGCAATAAATATTAAGATAAGTTTTACTTCCACCAGTAATATATATAGCTCCACCTTTTCCAGAAGCTTGATTTCCTTTAATAACTGGACATTCTAGTGAAAAAATAGTTCCGCCATCTTCTTTATGTTCGCAGTCGATACGATTACCATCTTCATCATAGTGAACTTTATCAACACCAACAACAACTGTAATTGTTTCTGTTCCATTTATTGAACCCATAACCGAAACAGCTCCACCATTACTACTTGAGTTATTGTTTGTAATTGAACCACTTAAAATTTGTACTTTTACGTCATTACCATCAGCAGAAACATAAATACCACCACCATCTCCATTTGATGCAGTATTGTTGTCAATTAATCCACCAAGCATTGTTACGTTACCATTATCAACACAAACACCACCACCGTTTTCAACGGCTTTATTATTTGATACAGTACCTTCACCTGTAATTAAAACATTTCCACCACTTACGTATACACCGCCACCATTTGTAGCATTATTTGATAAATCTGTTCCACCAATAGTACCTGCAGATAAATTAAAGTTACCAGCTAATACGGCAACTCCACCACCATTTATTGCGCTATTGTTACCTACTGTAATATTTGTACCATCAACAAGGAAGTTACCAATATTAATACAAACACCACCACCAAAGTCTTTTGCTTGGTTTTCTATGATTAATACCACGCTCGTACTTTCTTTTGAAACTGAGAAAGATGCTTCAGCGCCTGTTTCACCACCTATAAAAATCCCTGCACCACGACCAGTTAGTGTCCCTAATTCGCCTAATTGATTATATCCAGCTTTATTTTGACTAATTAAAACTTCTCCTTTTGGAACAAGGGTAACTTGTTGTTTATCAATATAGATACCACCGCCATCTTTTAAAGCAATATTACCTATTAATAATCCTTTATATAGATTTGGTTTACCACCTGTTAAATATACTCCACCACCATTAGTAGCATAGTTGTTATTAAATGATGCAGTATCACCATTTAATTCAAAGTCCCCACCACTAACATAAGCACCACCGCCATCATTAACAGCTCTGTTATTTCTAAAACTTCCACCGTTCATTGTTAATGAACCACCAGTTAAATAAATACCTCCACCGTTATCATTAGCGCTATTATAATCGAATGAACCACCTGACATTGTAATGTTACCACCACTAACAAATGCTCCACCACCATTTACGGTTGCTTTATTTTCACTGAATTGCCCGTTTGATATATCAAGAGCACCACCAGCTAAATATGCTCCACCACCGTTTTTTGCTTCATTAAATTCAATTGTTCCACCTAATACTGTTGCATTACCGCCATTAAGATAGAATGCTCCACCACCATTTACGGTTGCTTTATTTTTTCTAAATAGACCATTTGAAATCTTTAAAGTTCCACCAGCTAAATATGCTCCACCACCATTTTGTGCTTCATTTAACTCAATTGTTCCGCCTGTTACTGTTGCATTACCACCATCAAGATATAATGCTCCACCATCACCATTTGGTGCTTTATTATTAGATATTGAACCACCATTCATTGTGAATGTACCTTTATTAGCACCAGTTTGCCCTAAAAAGATTGCTCCACCTAAATTTAATGCACTACAATTTATAATTTGACCTGTATCACTTAAAACAAATTGGCCTGCAGTCATATAGATTGCTCCACCATTTAATGCACTACAACTTTCTATAGTACCTCCACTGATAGTAGCTATACCACTAGGGTCATCCATATAAACAGCTCCACCATTTTCTTGTAATCTAACAAATTCTATATCACTTGTATCACTATCATGAACTGTCCCACCTGTCATGTTAAATTTACATGCCGATGTACCACCTTTAACCATGATAAATTGTCCGTTAACATCTCCACCTGAAATTGTTATATCTGCATATCCAATATTATGTCCGCTAGTACTCCTTGTACTACCACCACCAATTGAACCAGTTTTAATAGTACCTCCACTAATATTAATAGTAGCACTACCACCATTACCATTAATACCACCACTTCCACCACCGATGGATACACCTGGTTTAACTGTGAAAGGTTCACCACCAGATTCAAACGTAACTGTTTTACCAACACTTTTAGCTGTAACCTCTCCACCAGAAATAGTTACACTCGCAGAACCAGCAGTTGTATTAACACTGTTTCCTGCCCCGATACCACATCCACCTAAACTTTCAGCATATACTTTACCACCTGTAATTTTAACATATGCTGTTGTTTGGTTACCTGAATTTAGGATAGAACTTGCTCCACCGATTGCAGTACCTGCGATATGACTAGCTGCATCTTTAAGAGCTTGTGAAACTCCTGAACCGAAGTTTTTAATAACATCTCTTGCTGGTTGTCCAAAGTTGTAAGCATAAACTTCACCCCCAGAAATTGTTATATCACTTGTACCACCATAACTTGTATGTGCAATACCACCACCGATAGCAGTTCCAGTTGTTTCACTTACAGCTGTAACATTTCCACCACTAATAATGACATTACCAATACCGTTACCACCACCGCCAATTGCTGTACAATTTTCACGAGCCGTTGAACCTGAATAAATAGTAGCACCTTTTATATATAAACCACGAACGCTATCATAGTTATCCGTTCCACCTATTACTGAATCCCAATGATTTTCTGCAACATTGTATGTACTTCCAGAAACAGCAGTATAGTTACCATTTGACCTTGTTAATTTTTGATTACCAATAACAGTTAATGAACCACTTGTTTCTCCATCACCTGCAAAACTAGTTAATGTGAATGAACTATATTGAGAAGTATTTGTTGAAACAGCATGAGTTGAATAATATCTAATACTTCCTAATCTATTATCTCCTTTAATTCTAACAACTACATGAGTTCCTTTAGTATTAGCACTATTAACACTTATACCTCCACCACTAAGTTGTGAACCAGCACTTTGATAAGTAGACCAAATATTATCAATTGTTAAATCAAATGTTTTGCCTGCACCAGATACTAAAATTTTATTACTAGTAGATTCTCTAAGTCCCTTAGATGAATTCCAATTATCTACAATTTCAGTAACATTTGTATTATTTGTAATATATTCACTCCAAGTTTTTCCGTTATACATAACTTCAGAATATGTAGGAAGAATAAATTCTCCATTAACTATACCTGTTGTATTTCTGTTAGATGATGAAGATTGATATACATAATATTTATTTGAACTATTATGAGTACCAGTAATTGTTTTTACACTTGTAGTAGTGCCTGTTGTCTCATAAATATATCCTGTATATTTGTTAGTTTCTATCGTAACTTGCCCAGCACGTAAATCAAAATAAATATATGATGATTCTTCAGCGTTAACGTTTATACAATATGAAGATAAAAAAACACAAGAAACTATAAAAAACATAACGAGTTTTTTTACTAGTTTTTTCATTATCATTCACATCCTTTCATATATTATAATCTTTATTTTTTAATTGCTGTAATTATTTCATTTTCAGTAGTTTTTAAAACAACATTAAAATTATATGTTTCAGTATTCCCTGTTCCTTTAAAGAATCTAAATTCATATGAAGAATAAACTCCACAACTAATAGTAAAACTACCACTATTTGTTAATACATTTTCCATTCCTTCACATGTATTATCAGGAATTAATCCATTGGGAAATTCTATTGTTACTTCTCCGCCAATATTTTCAGTCCATATAGTTAAAATAACATATGGATCATTTTCACTTACTCTTTGATAAAAATTATTTTCAACATCTCTTACTACAAAAGTAGCAGAAAGTGTTTTTGTATATCCTGAATCTGCGACTGCTGTAACAGTATATTCTTGCCCATTTTCTAAACCTTCAATAGTAATTGAATGAATACTTTTACCATTTCCAGATAACGTTGATTTTACCTTTGATTCAGATGAATCAGAGTCAGTTGAATTTGTAATATTTAATTTAGCATTATTTGTAATAACAACTTCATAACTAATATCATTTTCAGCATATCTTAATGCATCAGCAAAGTTTCTAAGTTCGAAAGTTACTGTTGTTGTGCCAACACTTAAATTATACACTTTGCCATTTTCAACAAGAAAATCACTATCAAAATAAAAGTTTGAAGCTTCGGTGTAACCGTTAAATTTATTTTTATGGAAATAATATCCATAAGCACCACCAACTACACCTAATACTATAAATCCTATTGCAAGAATTAAATATATTATAATATTATTTAGTTTTGTAAAAATTTTCTTCATAAGCATAATTCCTTTTACACACAAATAATTAATCTATTTGTTGAGCAGTTAAATCAAAAACAATAACATCAACCATCTCAGCATATTCTGGTGAAGAATAAGAACTATCCCAATGAACAATTATTATCACTTCTCCAGTTGCGTGAGGACTAAGCGCTTTATCTTCACAAACAAATGATAATGGTAAGTTTTGTGTTTTATTTTCAATATCAACTGAAACATTTACTGCAACATCACTATTGTTGTTAACAATTATCTTTCTTGTTACACTTTCACCTGGTTTTATTTTAATAGGGAATGTTTGTGACGTTTCAAATGATTCTGTTACATCAAACTTTGCAACAACAGATGAATCTTCGGCCTGATCCTTTTCAATATATCTTGCGTATAGATTCCCTATCGGATATACTGATATCAAAACAAGTGAGAATAGCATTGCTGCAACGTGTAGAAAGTTGAACTTTTTATGTTTCATAAAAATATAACCTCCTTAAATTCTTAATATTTGCTGTTTGTATTTTTTTGTTAATCTATTATACCCCATTTTAACATAATTATATTCATTATAACATTATGCAAGGAAAAAATCAATTAAACATATAATTTTTCAATCAGTCCCAAGAATTATTCATTTTTATTTATACCAGTATCTCTTATCATTAAATAAATTTTTTTGCTTTTTTCCGGTTATCTCTCGTAAAAAATAAAACGGGTGCCTTTGCACCCTAATTACTTTATTTTATTTACTCTGTTTCAACTGCCATTGCATAAATAGCTAATTGCATTGGAGCTTTTAATTCTGCTGGTTTTTTCTTGTAACCCCATAACAAATTGTGGCAGAAACAATTTTACATTCTTTCTTTATTTTTAATCACAAAATTTATCATTTATTATAATATACTTATATAAATTAATATATTATTGTTTTTATTATTTTATTTTTATTCTTTAGCTTTTATGATATTTGTTGGTTTTAATAGTTTTAGTTTTACCAATGGAATAATAAATGAAATAAAAACAATTAATATAACCAGTAAACAATTTTCCAACATAAAACTTAATTTCAAATATAGAACATCAATATCCATTAGGAAATGACTTGGTGCAAGTTCTAATAATGACTTAACTAAAATCTCATTCGATAAATCTATGAAGACAATAGATCCTATAAAATATATTAGTATTGTTAGTATCATTAACAAGAAGACTTGACATCCAAAAATAAAAATTAATTCATTATCTTTTATACCAAGTGCCTTTAATATACCTATTACGTATTTTCTTTCTTTAACCAATTTTACTCCATAATTAAATAAAATTAAAACGGAACATATACAAAGTCCAGTGAAGATAATAAAAAAGAAATCGCTAAAAACATTTACAGCTTTCGTCATTGTTGATAACGAATATACAATTATACTATTTGGTTCATAACCATTTTCAAGCGAAGTGTTAAAAATAACATTCGAATTGCTTATATCATCAAAATATAATGCTGTAGTGTATGTATTTGACTCTAACACTTTATAATATACTTCTTCAGAAGCATAAGAACGAGATTTATTTAATCCAACAATTTGAACTTCAAATTCATCAACAACATGTGTTCTCATTTCATCATAACAATAAAAATATTTAAATGTTGCATTATGAGGTTGGAAAGAGCTCATATTTGTTGAATTATAATTTGTACCAAATGTTTTATTATATGCATCAATACTTAAAACAATTTCGTTATTTTTTAAATCAACACCATTTGTAAATGTGCATAATTGAAACCACGCATTTTCAGCTATAGGAAATGAAATATCATTATATGTTAATACTGAATTACTAATAGATGACCATGTTCTTGACGCTGATTTGAGAAATTGATCTTTGAAGTCTGATTCAATCGAATATGCTATTGAATAATTTTGTATTACATCATCACTAAAAGCTAAATATTCATCTGTATTATATAATTTCTGTAATTCTTCCTTACTTATATTAACTTCATTAAGTTTACTTATAATATATTGATGTTTTTCTTTATAACCTGTTTTAATAATACCATTAATATAAGCATAATTGTTTGAACCTTGACTCTTATGATATCCCATCATTGACTCATAACTTTTAAACAGTTTACTTGAATAAGTCAATATTGCATCAGCAGTATAATCTGTTATGTAAATACCAAACTTTTCATATTTATCAGCTTCGCATAAAAATTCCATTGAATCATATGTACTTTCAATGTATTCTTTTGTAGTAACGAGCACTCCTTGTGTACCATTGTAGTAAATCGTTGCAGGATTATATACTATTGGCTTATGATATTGTCCTACAGAGCTTGCTGAACCAAAATCTAAAGTAATATTCATTAATTGATAGATATTACCAATATATCCATTATCATAAAACTTATTAATATCCTCGTTAATAATATTAACATATTTTGAATCATCAATAACAATTATATCTTCATAAGGAGAATTTTGTTTATTAATCGATAGTGTTTTTTGATTCATATCTTCAAGTTCTTTTTGAATAACTTCTGATTGATCAAAATTCACAATCAGTTGTGATAAACCTAAAATTATAATCAATGTAGCGATAACAAATGAATATAAAAATAATTTAATAAAATCTTTTT
>JAZKYN010000158.1:0-14393 GCA_045612145.1 Bacilli bacterium | reverse complement strand
TGTTATTGAAGCAGGATTTAATTCTAAAAAAACACAAGTACAAGTGCAAAATTTAATACAATCTATTCAAAATATAAAGAAAGATACTAAAATAAAAGATTTCTCTATAAATATTTTAAATAATAAAGAAGAATATGAAATTGGCGATAAAATACCGTATGAAGTTATAATTTCACCAAAAAAAATAGATTATGAAAGAATAGTTTGTGAAGTAGATAATAAGATTGTTGAAATTCATTTAAAAGAAAAACAAATTGAATGTCTTGATGATGGTATTTGTAATATTACATTTTATGACTCATTGAACAAAGAAATACAATTCAAAATACAAATTAAGATAAAAAATAACGGATTAGAAATAATTGAATTAAATAAAGAAAAAGATATATTTTTAAAAGCACATGAAGAATATCAATTAACTCTTAAAACGAATTTATCAACAACAGATAATTTAAATTTTTTATATGAATCATCTAATAGAGATGTCGCAATAGTAGATGAAAATGGTAAAATTACGGCGCTTAAATCTGGTGAAACAACTATTAAATGTTATTGTGATGAAATTTATGATGAAGTATATGTTTATGTAGATGCGCCAACTCAAATAGATTTCTTAGACGAAGAATTGACTGTTTTAACATCAAAAATTAGTACGACAAGAGTTAAATTATATTTTGATGATATGACAAATTTTAAAAAAGATAATCTTAAAATTGAATTTAGTAGTAAATATAATGTTAATATAAAAATATTATCTGTAAGTACAGTTTCAAAATATGTTGTTTTTGAAATAGTTAATACAGATAAATTAAGTGCTATTGATGAAGTAATTGAAGTTAAAGCAAGTTATCAATTTAAAGGTGGACACAAAATTGAAGATACAATAAACATAAATATTGTATCAGGATACAATCTAGAAGTTGAAAATATTGATATACAAAAAACAAAAGAAAAAGTAAATTTAACATTGTATTATGATGGTGAAGAATTGGTTACAAAATATGCTACTAAAACTATATATTATAATGTTAACGTTTCAGAATATAATACTAAAGGTTTTAAAGTTGCAAGTGAACAAAATATTAAATTTTTAAAAACGTCATATAATAGTATCACTTTCGGTTTTAATGATGAAAATGACGTTTTAGATAAATATGTAATTGAATTTTATCCGAATAAAAATAGTGATGAATATGTTCAATTAGAATTTAATATAATAAAAAAACAAATAACAAATTATGACTCATCTTTTCAAATGAAAAACTTATATGAAATAGAAGAAAATTTAAAAAATGAAATATGGTATTCGTATTTTAATGCAAGTTTCTTTAACAGTATTTTATTCAACAATAAAGAATTTAATAATAGTGGTATAGTAATTAATCCAAGCGATGATGTTAAAGAAAACTTAATCTTAGAATATAATGAATATGGCATAGTTACTAAATGTGAATTTATAAACAGAGAACAAATGAAATCACCTTCTGAGACTGTATTAGAATTTGAAATTTGTTCTTTATATGAGTATAATAAAAATGTTAATTGTGATAAATATAAATATATTGTACATATAAGAAGTGAATATGATTGCTTGTTGGTTAGTGTAAATGGAGGAGAATATACTACTGAAGATCAAAATATCACAGTAAAAAAAGATGATGAAGTTGAGATTATTGGTAAATTATTTGTTAAATTGGAAAATAAAACAACTTACAAAGAAATTTATACAACAAGTTTAGTATTAAAGAAATATAGTAATTCGAAAATAATAAATGTAAATAGTAATAATATAAAATTTAATGAATGTGGAACTATAGATATTAAATATTATACGAATAAGGTTTACTGCCAAAAAGCATTTGAAGTAAATGTAAATGTAACAATAACTGATGAAAATGGCAACATTCCGACTAAAAAAACCTTAAGTTTAGATGTAATATCATATGAAAAAGATTGTGCACCAGTAATTGATAAAAAGATATTTAGTACAGGTACACATCTAAAATTTAACATCGAGGATAAAGAAAGGTTTAAATTTGTATCATCAAATAATCAAATTTTATCAATAGATGATGAAGGAAATGCTGTATGTCTTCAATATGGAAATGTATCAATTTATGCTATAAATAAAGATAACGAAGATGAAATATATACTTATGCTTTGAAAATCTATACAGCTGTAAATAAAGTAGAAATAGTAAATTCTAATTTTGCTAAACTTACAAAAAACAACAATAGTTATGTTATAAAAATTAAGAATAATGTTGTGTATCAGTTTGAATTTAGCAATACAAATGATATTAAATATCATTATAGTGTTGTTGAAAGAGATGGTTTCACAATGTTTGATGATGGTAAGTTCCAAGCAACAAATAGTGGTAAATATGAAGGATATATTTTAATTGGTGAAGAAAATTCTCCATATAAACAAAAAATTAAGTTTACTATTAATAGTGATTCTATTGGTTTATCAGATAAAACTATTTCATTTATACGTAAATTTGTTGGACATTTTGGCTTATTTATGGCGATTGGTTTCTTTGCTATGTCGGTGATTTTTATCTATAAATTCTTTAATATAAGATATAAAATTTTATTAATAACTGGTGCGCTATTATATGGTATTTTAGTTGCATATTCGACGGAATTTATTCAAGGATTAGACCCGACAAGAACGTATTCTGTTAAAGATATTCTGATAGATTGTTCTGGATATACAAGCGGCATATTGATTGTTTTATCATTTGTTGCATTAAAAAAAATATTCGATAAAAGGAAGTATAATTAAGTAAATAATATAATAAAAAGAAAGCAATAATTAAAAAATTGCTTTCTTTTTATTACTACATATTGGAATTATTCGCTTGGTAAAAATATACAATTCATCTGTTAAACTAAAAATTTATTTTATAAACTTGATAAAATATAAAGAATATGATATAATAAGATATAAAATTATGCCTAGTTGAGGTGATAATATGAAAAAAAGAAAATCTTTCAATATAATTATTTTATCAATAATTGTAATAATATCATTATATTTTTCTGTAAGATTATTATTAAAATTAGAGATTAGTAATGTTTCAGAATATATTCCAATTATTGTCTTTATCATTTCTGTCGCATTTTTGATATCTACGATTTTAAATGTTAAAAATGCTAAAGAAACTATTTCGTTAAAGAACAGATTAAACATGTGGAACTCTATTACTTATAAAGTGAAAAAAGCTGGTGAAACTGCATTTAATAAATTACCAATCGGTATTATTGTAATTGATAAGAACTCGAAGATTGTATGGTCAAATCATAATGCAAAGATAATATTTATGAGTAAGCTAGAAAATATTAACTTAGAAGATATATCACGTCCATTATATGATAAATTAGTGCATGCTTTAAAAGAATATAATGAAAGTAATAATGATTTAGACTCAATTACATTTAATGCAGATATATATGGAAAAATTTTCTACGTGGAATATTTAGTAAAACACAATGTAATGTATTTTACTGATATTACAAATCATGAAAAATTGCGAACATTATATCATAATAGAACTGAAGTTTTAGGATATATTAATATTGATAACTTGGAAGAAACGCTTCAAGATTTTGATGCTCAAACGAAAGCAGAGTATGAAGGTAAAATCATCGGGTCAATTGCTAAATGGGCAGATGAAAATGGTATCTTCGCAAGAGCATTATCATCTACAAGATATATTCTTATAACAGACCAAGAACATCTTGAAAAAGTTATTAAAACAAATTTCAGTATCTTAGATGATGTAAAAATTTTATTTAATACATCTCGTGTAGTTCGTATTACATTAAGTATGGGTATAGCTTGCAATGATGTAAATATTAATAATTTATCAAAAGAAGCAGAAGATCAACTTGAACTTGCATTAAGCCGTGGTGGTGACCAAGTTGTTGTTAAAAAAAATAATGAAGTTTTATACTTTGGTGCAAAAACAGATCCAATTGTAAAAGAATCAAAAGTTGAAATAAGAGTTAAGAGTGAAGAATTAACAAACTTAATGAGCAATTCTTCTTCAATTTTCGTTATTGGACATAAAAACATCGATGCAGATGGCTTTGCTGCAACAGTTGCCATGTATAAATGGGCAAAAAAACTTGGTAAAAATGCATATATTATTTATGATCCAGAAAGTATAGATCCAACAGTAGAGAAAATATTTAAAACAATTAAAGCTGAATATGGAAGCTTTATGGAAGCATTTATCACACCAAATAAAATTGGAAAATATTCTGACAAAGATAGTTTATTAATGGTAGTTGATTTCCAAACAAAATATCAAGTAGTTGACCAAAAAATATTTAATCATTTTGAAAAAGTTGGTATTATTGATCATCACAGAAAAGGTGCAGGTGCACTTGAAAATAATAAATTCTATTATTCACAAGCTTCTGCATCATCGAGTGTTGAATTGATATTTGAATTAATGTCATTTATGAAAGAACCTGTTGATTTTAGTGAATTAGAAGCTACATGGATGCTACTTGGTATTGTTGTTGATACTAATAACTTTGTGTATCGTGCGACAAGTACAACATTTGATGTTGCATCAACACTTAAAAAGTATGGTGCAGATATGAATATTGTTAAAGAATATTTAAAAGAAGATTTAGAAGAAAAAAGAGCTAGACAACAAGCAATTTCTAATGTTGAAATTTATAAAGGAAAAGTTGCAATTGCACATACAGAAGATGATGTTGAAGTTGATAGAACTACTCTTGCAAAAATTTCAGATGAACTTATTTCTATTGATAAAGTTGAACTTGCAATTACAGTAGGTCACATTGAAAATAATCAAATTGGTTTAAGTGCTAGAAGTCTTGGTAAAATTAATTCGCAAATTATTATGGAAAAAATGGGTGGTGGAGGACATTTAAATAACGCAGCTGCTCAAAGAAAAGATGAGAAAATAGATATTACTATTGGAATTTTAAAAGAAAAATTAGATAGTTTCTTAGTGGAGGAAGAAAATATGAAAGTAATTTTAATAAAAGATTTAAAAGGCAAAGGTAAAAAAGACGATATTATTGAAGTTGCTGCTGGTTATGGTAATAACCTTGTTCGAAGCCAAATTGCAGTAATTGCTTCTCCAGAAAATATGAAAGCTTTAGATGAAAAGAAACATCAAGAAGCAATTAAAGAAGCAGAATTATTACAAGAAATGAAAAATTTAAAAGAAAAAATTGAAAAAACTGAAGTTAAAATTAAAGTAAAAGTTGGTAAAGAAGGTAAACTTTTTGGATCAGTTAGTTCAAAACAAGTTGCTGATGCTATATCAAGTCAATTAAATGTTAAAATGGATAAACGTAAATTTGATATGGATACAACAATCACATCACTTGGAACATATGAAATTAAGATTCAATTACATAAGGATGTAACAGCAAAAATCAAACTATTTGTAATTGAAGAATAGGAGCATATATGGAAAATCGTACTAAAACAGTACCTTATAATAATGATGCGGAAATGTACGTATTAGGTAGTATCTTACTAGAAAATGGTGTAATGAATCAATTAGTAGGAAAACTTAATGCAGAAGATTTCTATAATCCGCAAAATAGCACAATTTTCAAAGCAATGATGAGTTTACATAACAACTCATTAAAAATTGAAACAGTTTCTGTTATTGAACAATTAGCAAGAGATAATGTAAGTAATTTAGAAGAATATAAAAAATACTTAATTGAACTTTTAGATATGATTCCATCTACTGCATCAGTCGGTTTATATATTGATGTAGTTGAAGAAAAAGCAGTCGAAAGAAAAATTCTTGCAAATATGCAAGAATTATCAAATGATATTTTAACTTCTAAATATGATTTTAACAGTATATTAGATAAAGCTGAAGATGTAATTCTAAGAGTAATTAAGAAAAGACGTACTTCAGAATTTATGACAATCGCAGAAGCAGCACAAATTGTATATGATCAAATTGAAGGTTATGTAGGAACAAAATCAGAAATTACAGGTCTAAATACAGGATATCCAAAATTAAATAAATTAACTCTTGGTTTACAAAGAGGTGAATTAATAATTTTAGCTGCACGTCCTGCCGTTGGTAAATCTGCATTTGCAATTAATGTTGCATTAAATGTTGCGAAAGCTGATAATTATAAAAATCACGTAGCTTTATTCTCACTGGAAATGAGTATTGAACAATTAATGATGAGAATATTTAGTTATCAATCAAATATTGAACTTGAAAATATTAAAAGTGGTCGTTTAGAAAGTGATGAATTATTATTATTATCTGTTGCAAAACAAGATTTAAGCAAATGTCACTTACACTTTGATGAAAACAGCTCAACTAATATTGCTGATATAAGAGCTAAATGTAGACAACTTAAACAAGCTGGACAACTTGATTTAGTTATTATTGACTACTTACAATTAATTACTAGTGCTGAATCAAAAGGAAATCGTCAAGAAGAAGTTTCAAAAATTTCAAGACAATTAAAAACTCTTGCAAGAGAACTTGAAGTTCCAGTTATTGCCTTATCACAATTATCTCGTGGTATTGAAGCTCGTGAAGATAAACGTCCAGTACTTGCTGACTTACGTGAATCAGGAAGTATCGAACAAGACGCCGACTTAGTAATGTTCTTATATAGAAGAGATGATGTAGAAGATAAATCAGATGATGATGGTACAGTAGTAACACAAGCTAATGATAAGAAAGCTTATCTTGAAGTAGTACTTGCTATTGAAAAAAACCGTCAAGGTAAACGTGATTATATCGATTATCACTTCTACGGAGATTACTCAAGATTTAGTGAACAAAAAGAACAAAAACCAATTGTTATTACTAAAAAACGTGGACGCGGCGCAAGAATGAAAAAACTTAATGACTAATTATAGGGAGAGAACATAATGATAGATCGTTTAGAAGTAATTCGTCAAAGATATGATCAAATTGGCGAACAACTAATTGACCCAAATATCGTAACTGATATTAAAAAGATGACTGCTCTTGCAAAAGAACAACGTTCACTTGAAAAAGTTGTTACTAAATATGAAGAGTTAAAGAAAATTAAACAAGAAATAGTTGATTTAAAAGAAATGGTTAATGACTCTGATCCAGAAATTAGAGAAATGGCAGAAATGGAACTTGCGGAAGCAACAGAAAAATTACCATTATTAGAAGAAGAAATTAAAATATTACTTCTTCCAAAAGATCCAAATGATGAAAAGAACGTTATCGTTGAAATCAGAGGAGCAGCTGGTGGTGATGAAGGTAATATTTTTGCTGGTGACTTATATAGAATGTATACTAAATATGCAGAAAGTAAAGGTTGGAAAGTAGAAGTATTAGATTCATTAGAATGTGAAGCTGGTGGTTTTGCTCAAATCAGCTTTATGGTTAGTGGTGATTCTGTTTATTCATTCATGAAATATGAATCTGGTTCTCACCGTGTACAAAGAGTTCCAACTACTGAATCTGCTGGTCGTATTCATACTTCAACTGCAACAGTACTTGTAATGCCAGAAGCTGAAGAATTAGAAGTAGAACTTGATTTAAATGATGTTCGTATTGATACATTCTGTGCATCAGGACCTGGTGGGCAATGCGTTAATACAACTAAATCAGCTATTCGTGTAACTCATATTCCAACTGGTATCGTTGTATCTTGCCAAGATGGTAAGAGTCAACACGAAAATAAAGCAAGTGCGTTAAAAGTATTACGTGCTAGATTATATGACCATATGCTTCAAGAAAAAGAAGAAGCAGAAGGTGCTGAAAGAAAAGCAAAAATTGGTCATGGAGATAGAAGTGAAAAAATTAGAACTTACAACTATCCTCAAAACAGATTAACTGACCATAGAGTTGGATATAACGTTCAACAACTTGATAGAATTATGGAAGGTAGACTTGAAGGTTTATTTGATGCCATCATAACTTATTATCAAAAACAATTATTAAGTTTAGAAAATGAGGCATAAAAATTAAATATCTATAATATAAAGAAGTGGTGATTAAAATGCCACTTTTTATTTATGTCGATAATATCGAAAAAAATGTTGAAATAATTAGAAAATATACAAATAAAGATATAATAGCTGTTGTTAAGAGTAATGCTTACGGACTTGGTTCGAGAAAAATAATTAATATCCTAAAAAAAATAAACGTTAACTTTTTTGCGTTTGAAAAAAATGATGAATATCAAAAATGTAAAGATTTACTAAAAAACAATAATGTTTTGGTTATGGAAAGTACAACATCATATGATAATAATTTAAACATCAGATATTCTATTAATAATATGATAGATGTATATAATATAAAGAATGTCAATCATAAAATAAAAATACACATAAGAGTTGATACTGGAATGAATAGATTCGGAATAAAAACAATAGCAGAATTAAAAAAAATTTTATCAATCTTAAAAACAAATGATAATATATATATAGAAGGAATATACACTCATTTTTCCTCAGATGAGTTTGAGTCGAATTATTTTGAAAAACAAATAAATAAATTCAAAAAACTAATAAATACCAAGGAATATAATATAATTCATGCAAATGCAACAAAAAATTTACACAAAGAAATTGTAGGTAATTATGTTAGAGTTGGTATTGGAATGTATGGATATCATAATCCTTATTTAAAACTTCTTAGATCTGTGAGTTTAAATGCACAACCTAAAAATATTTTTAAAACATTAAAAAACACTAAAATTAGTTATTGCCAAAAAAAGTCAAATGAAGAACTTATAGGTATTATTAATTATGGATATAATGACTTAGACTTTTCAAAACTACAATATATTTACAAAAACAATAAAAAATACAAACTTCTTGGAAAAAATTGTATGAATCATACTCATTTTTATGCTGATGATAAAATTAATTACTTAAGTTGGTTGTCGATTTTACCAACAAATGGTATAATAGTAGGTAGTAAAGATTATAATTATAATATTAATTGGTATCATCTTCTTACATCATTAAAAGGGTTACCAAAAAATTATATTAGAAGGAGCAATTATGACATACCAAAAATACTTAAATATAATGGGGAAGAAAGCTTTAAAAGAAGGACTTGAAAAAGAAGCGGTAAAATTACTTGTATTAGAATTATCAGGAATGAATGGAGCAACATTCTTTATGAACCTTCATAATGAAATACCTAAGGAACAAGAAGAACTATTTAATCAAGCTATTAATAAATATATAGTTGACAAAATACCAGTTCAACATATTATTGGATATAGTTATTTTTATGGTTATAAAATGAAAGTTAGTGATAAAGTTTTAATTCCAAGACCAGAAACTGAAGAACTTGTAAGTTATGTAATGCAAACTTATGATATGGTTTTTGAGAGCCAAGATGTTGATGTAGTTGATATTGGAACAGGAAGTGGAGCTATAGCTATTGCTCTTGCTAAAGAAGAATCACATTTTACAGTTAAAGCATCAGACATTTCTGAAGAAGCACTTGAAGTTGCAAAAGAAAATGCTTCATTAAATGAAGCAAATGTTGAATTCTATCAAGGTGACATGTTACAACCATTTATAGAAAGAGGTTGTAAATTTGATGTATTAGTATCAAACCCTCCATATATTCCAGATAATGAATATGTAGAAGATATCGTAAAAAACAATGAGCCTCACGTAGCTTTATTTGGTGGAATAGATGGTATGTATTTTTATGATGTGATATTAAGCAATGCATCAAAAATATTAAAAGACAAAAATATTATTTTATTTGAACATAGTCATTCAAAGAAAAATGAAATGTTAACTCTTGCAAATAAGTATTTTCCAAATGGAAAAAGTGAAGTTATCAAAGATTTAAATGGAAAGGATCGTTTTACGATTATTATTAATAATTAATATGTTAGTAAATAAAGAAATAAAACTATCAAAAAAAGATTTAGAACATAAAGTTATTGCTTTTCCAACTGATACTGTGTTTGGAGTTGGTGCATTAATTGATGATGAAATCGCAATTGACAAAATTTTTGAATTAAAACATCGTGATTATTCAAAACCACTTGCAATACTTGCGGCAAGCGTTGAAGATATTTTGCCATATATAAATGATGTTTCTGAAGAAGTACTTGATTTAATGAATAAATATTGGCCAGGAGCTTTAACAATTATTTTTAATAAAAAAGATACTGTTAGTAGTAAAATTACATCAGGGTTTAAAACAATTGCATTCAGAATTCCGAATTGTAAAATATCTCTTGATATATTAAAACAAACAGGACCACTTGCGACTACAAGTGTAAACATAAGTGGAGAAAAGCCACTTAATACATTTAATGAAATTGAAGAATACTTTGGTAAAAAAATAGATTACATTGTTTCTGAGAATGTATTATCCTCTAATGTGTCATCAACAATTATAGATGTTACATCGAATGATATAAAAGTAATTAGACAAGGTGAAATTAAAATTGTATAAAATGTTAAAAATTACCAATAATATTATTGGTGATTTTTTTATGAAAAAGAAGATTAGTGTTTTTCTATTAACAATAGTTTATATATTATTGATGTCATGCACTGAAATGAAAGCAAATGATATAAGATTAAGAATTCTTGCAAATTCAAATAGCGAAAGTGATCAAATAAAAAAGAATAACGTTAAAGATTTTTTAAAAGAGTATTTATGCGATAAAAATTTAAATACTCTTAATTTAATTGAATTAGAAACTATATTAAATAATAAATTCGAAGACAATATTAAAGTTGAAAGAAAATATGTGATGTATGAAGCGAAATCATATAATAATAAAATAATTCAATCAGGTAAATATGATACGATTCTTATAACAATAGATGAAGGCCTAGGAAAAAATTTTTGGACGCTCTTATATCCAGAATATTTCAATATATCGTTTGAAGAGGAAAATGAAATAGAATACAGAAGTTATTTGTATGATATTATTTTTAATAGTTATAAATAAACAAAACGTAAATATAATATAATGGTGATTATATTGTATTTGAAAGATATTAATGATGAAAATAAAGATATAATAGTAAAGTTTTTGAATAACATTGAATCGATTTCTGATATTGATTATGATATATTAAATAATGGTATTGCAATTATAAATGTTGAAAATCAAATATGTGGATATATAACATATGAAAAGTTTTCTGAATATGGGCTTATTAGATATTTTATTTATCATAAAAATATTGAATTTGAGTATATAAAAGAAATGTATTCAGAATTATTAAAAAAAGCTATTGATGATGGAATTGAAAGTTTTATTTCAATAGGTAATAATGAAGATGTTGTTGGTGTTTTTAAACAATTAAATTTCCATGACATTGAATTTTCAAACTTTGTTGTAAACGATCGTTTATTATACGGAACAGAGTTTGAAAATACAATAATTATGAAAAATGACTTTATATAAAAACGTTTTTAAATAAACGTTTTTTTTATTTAGAAAAATTCTAATATTGCTTGTTTACTTGTAAAAAATATGTTATAATAATAAAGAAGGGGTGTGTTTATATGAGAATAGCAATTGGGTCAGACCATGCAGGATACGAACTAAAAAATACAATAGTAAAATACTTATTAAAGAAAAAAATTGAAGTACATGATATGGGAACTTTTTCAAAAGATTCAGTTGATTACCCAGACTTTGCTGTACAAGTATGTAAAAGTATTAAAAGGGATGCTAATGATTTAGGAATTCTAATTTGTTATACAGGTATCGGTATGAGTATGGCTGCAAATAAACACAATGGAATCAGAGCTGCTCTTGTTACAACTGTTGAAAATGCTATATTAACACGAGAACATAATAATGCAAATGTGTTATGTATGGGTGCAAAAGATGTTTCTGAAGAAGTAGCAAAAGAAATTGTAGATGCATTTATTAGTTCTAAATTTACAGAAGGTCGACATCTACGTAGAGTAGAAAAGTTAACAAATATTGAAAAATATGAAAAGAGATAGTAAAGAAATTCAAAAAAGTATAAAAACTTATAATATTGTAATGTCTAGTATTTGGCAATTTATTACAATTGTCGTGATTGGTATTCTTGGTGGTTATTTACTTGAAAAGAATGGTAGTGATTCTGAAACCAACTATATGATGTTTTCAGTTATTACAGCAATTGTAGTAGGAATCAGTGTATTCTTTTTAAACTTAATCAAAGGGCTAAATAAAATTGATAAGAAATCTGTAAAAAAAGATGATGAAACAATTTTTTAAAAATTTATTTAGTAGCTTAAGTGATGAGGATAAGACATACTTAAAATATAGTTTTTATATATCTATTATAATAAGTTTACTTATATTATTACCTAGTCTATTTATTAATTGGTGGCACTTTACTTGGGGTATATTTATTTTTATTGGTAATATTGCTTCAAGTATAGCTTATTTTAAACTTATAAGTAATGTTAATAAAATAACACTAGGATATGTAAGTAATCCAAAACGATCATCGTTTATGAATAGTATGACATCTTTGTTAATATACGCTGGTTTATTTATAATAAGTGTATTGATAAATGTTTATACTATATTTTTTTGTGCTTTTGGAATAATGATTATGAAAATAGTTATTATAATAAAAAATTTCAAACCTAAGAAGGAGGTTGATAAACTTGGATAAATTTTTAGAAATTTATAAAAGTACTAATTTTGCAATAATTTTTGTAACAGTAGTTTTATTAATATTTATAATTGCTGTTGGTATTGCATACAAAAAACGCGATCCAAGCAAACCGCCAAAAGGAATATTATTAGTTGCTGAAACATTAGTTAACTTTACTAATAATATTTGTAAAGACACACTTGGTTCAAGATGGAAAAAATTTGCACCATTTATTTTATTTGAAGGAATGTTTTTAGCTGTTGCGAACTTATGTGGGTTATTAGGGTTAACTCCGCCAACTGCAAATATTTGTGTGCCACTTGCACTTGGTATTGTTGCAGGGTTTGTGATGCATATTGCGTCAATTAAATACAATGGAGTAAAAGAATATGCTAAAGGCTTCTTAGAACCTTTCGCAATTATGTTACCACTTAATATCTTTAGTGAAATGATGACACCTATTTCTATGGGTCTTCGTTTATTTGGTAATATATTTAGTGGAACTGTGTTAATGACTTTAATATATTATGTTTTAGATAAGATTGTTATTTTCTCAATACCATTTGGAACAATAATAACACCTATCATTACACCTATATTACATGCGATTTTCGATGTATTTTTAGGTTTAATTCAAGTATATGTATTCATGTTATTAACATCAATCTTTACAGCTGGAAAACTTCCAGATGAAGAATAAACTTTGGTAATAAAATAATAAATAAAAAATAAAATTAGGAGGAATTTATGAGTTTATTAGTTAATTTATTTAGATTTTTAGCAGAAACAGGCATTACAGATGCAGGGTTAAAAGATTTAGGTATCGCAATTGGTGCTGGTATCGCCGTATTCACTGGTGTTGGTTCAGGGATTGGACAAGGTTTATCAGCTGGTCTTGCTGCTCAAGCAGTAGGTCGTCAACCAGAAGCAGTTGGTGCTATTCGTTCTACAATGATTACAGGTCAAGCAGTTGCTGAAACAGCAGGTATTTACGGGTTAATCGTTGCAATCTTATTAATCTTTGTATTCTAATTATAATATAGGAGAGTTCACATGAAAGAAGAAATTGAAGGCGTTTTATATCAAGCCATAGAATTTCTTAGTGGAGAACCTGAAGCATTAGCAAATATGGTAAAAACATTTATTTTACAACTTTTAGCTACTTTAGTATTATTCTTAGCAGTACGTTTTAAATTCTGGAATATTATAACTAATATAATTGAAGGAAGACAAAAAGAAGTAGAAGAAACTTTGAAAGAAAGAGATGAAGCTTTACTTGTAAGAGATGAAGCTTTAAAAGAAGCAGAAGAGTTAAAAACTGAAACTAAGAAAAATGCAACAATCATTATGGAAGAAGCTAGAAAAAATTCAATGATTGAAGCAGAAAATATTATTAAAGATGCACATGAAAAAATAGAAATTGATCAAGAAAATGCAAGACGCCAAATTGAAAAAGAAAGAAACGATATGCATGAAGAAATTAAAAATGAAATCGTTGATGTAGCATTCCAAATGGCGGAAAAAATGGTTGAGCATGAAATTGACAAAGACGAACATAAAAAGATTATTGATGATACTTTGTCAGCCCTAGATAATAAATAGGTGAACTATGATTTCAACTGTTGGTTTACAATATGCTAAAGCAATATTTGATTTAGCGTGTGAAAAAAGTTTAGAAGAAGTTTATTTTGAAAATTTAAAATTGATTAATAATTTAATTAATTCAGATGAGTCAATATATAAAACATTTACTCATCCTGGTATTAGTTAT
>JAZKYN010000157.1:0-4819 GCA_045612145.1 Bacilli bacterium | reverse complement strand
AAAGTACCTCTATATACAAGAGCAAAACTTGTTTTAACAAAAGAGCAAATAGAAGAATATTCAGTTGAAAAAATAAATGAAATATTAAAAGAAGAATTCATTTATGATGATTATAAATATCAAAAGGAAAATAACATCTTAATTACAGAAAAATATCGTGCTGAAGGAATGCATAAAATTTTATATCAATGTCCACATTGTAAAACAGAACATAGAATGAATTCAACAGGTACAGAAATCTTCTGTGAAAAATGTAACAAAAGATGGAATTTAAATGAAGATGGTACACTTAGTGCATTAGAAGGAAAAACTGAATTTTCTCATGTTCCAGATTGGTTTGAGTGGCAAAGATCAGAAGTTATAAAAGAAGTTGAAAATGGAACATATCAATTTAGTGATGATGTATATGTATATTCTCTTCCAAGAACAAATAAAGTAATGAAACTTGGAGATGCAAAAGTAAGACATACAATTGATGAAGGATTTGTATTAGAAGGCCATTATAATAATAAAGATTATAGAATTATAAGATCACCACTTAATGCAAATAGTCTTCATATTGAATATGACTATGTGCATATCAAACCATACGACTGTTTTGTTATTAATACAGAAGATGATACATATTTCTGTTATCCTAAAAAACAAAATGTGATAACAAAAATAGGCTTTGCTACAGAAGCAATCTATCAATATAATCTAAAGAAAAATAAGAAGTAAATCTTCTTATTTTACTTTTTTAAAATAATATGTTAATATATATACAATTTGAAAATATAATTTATTATAGGAGGATATTAATTATGTCACCATTTGTAATTGCACTTATATTATTTGCAATAACATATGTATTATTATTTGCTCTTCCAAAATATAGAGCATGGGTAGCATTCGTATCTGCAATTGTTTTTTCAATATGGTTATCATTCTTATGTAATGATATTGAATTTGGATTTAAAGATATTTTTGGAGCAATTGATTTTAATGTATTAATGATGATAGCTGGAACAATGGGTATTGTTATTTTATTTATCGAATCAAATATGCCAATGAGAATTGCGGATGTATTGCTTTCAAAATTTAAAAATGTAAAAATGGCAATTGTTGCTATGGCACTTCTTGCTGGGATCGTATCTGCATTTGTTGATAACGTTGCAACAGTTTTAATGATAGCACCAATTGCACTTGCAGTATGTAAAAAACAAAACATATCTCCAGTTTCTGCAATCATTGCAATTGCAATTTCATCAAATCTTCAAGGTGCTGCAACTTTAGTAGGTGATACAACAGCGATCCTACTTGGTGGATATGCTGATATGACTTTCTTTGATTTCTTTGTATTTAAAGGTAGACCTGGTATTTTCTGGGCTGTTGAACTTGGTGCAATCTTAACTGCATTTATCTTATTATTTATATTTAGAAAAGAAAATCAACCACTTACTTTAACAAATAAAGCAGAAGTAAATGATTTAGTTCCTACTTTTTTAATGGGTGGAGTTATTGTATTATTAATTTTAGCATCATTTTTACCAGAACCAACTAATGCAAGTTTAGTAACATTATATAATTTAAGAAATGGTATTATTTGTATTACATTCTTAATTGTTGGTCTTGTATTAAATATATGTAAAAATAAAAATACAAAAATGGCAAAAAAAATCTTCAAAGAATTAGATTATGAAACATTATTATTACTTGCATCTTTATTTGTTGTTATTCAAGGAATTACAAGTGCAGGAGTAATTACAAAATTATCTGAACTTCTTGTAACAATGGGCGGAGACAGTGTATTCTTAATGTATACAATCATTGTATTTGCATCAGTTTTAATTTCTGCATTTGTTGATAATATTCCATATGTATTAACAATGTTACCAGTTGTTACAGCTGTTGCGGCTAATATGAATGTAGAGCCATATGTATTATACTTTGGATTACTTGTTGGCGCAACACTTGGCGGAAATATTACACCAATTGGTGCAAGTGCAAATATTACAGGTATTGGTATTTTAAGAAAAGAAGGATATGAAGTTAAAGCAAGTGACTTTATGAAAATAAGTGTTCCATTTACTTTAACAGCAGTACTTTCAGGTTATTTATTCATTTGGCTTTTCTGGGGACTATAAAAAACAAAAAGGTTAGAACATATGTTCTAACCTTTTAACATTCTACAAGATTAATTTTAGCCCACTTTTCTTTTTTAAATCTAATAATAAATATAAGTGCACGAACAAGTTCATCAATAGTCATTGCAACCCATACACCAATTATACCCATTTTAAATGTTACACCAAAAATATAACTACCTATTGTTAATTCAGAAATAGTTATTGTTAATAAGTCAATAATAGAATTAGCTTGTGTTATTGCATTTGCTAAAAAATCATTTCTAACCATTATTTTATCAACTTTACTAAGTAATACTTGTAATATTAATTCTAAAAAATAGGTATAGATAATTTAATCAATGTTTTTGTACTATTTAAATTAAGATTTTCTATTTTCATAAAGTACCTCAAAAAACATATATATTATATCACAAAATAAAAAAATGTTGCATAGCAACATTTCATTATTGTTTGTTTTCGTTTTTCTTATTAATAAAGAAAATTACAGTATCAAGTGATACTACACATAAGTTTAAAATATAAAAAGGAAATGCAAGACTTGTTGCTTGATCATTTACGATTTTACCTATAATACCAGAGATATATCCAATAATAATAGCAAATAAGAAAACAACACTTTTACCTTTTGTTGATTTAGATTTTAAACTTTTATAAACAGATATAGGCCAAGAAAGACCAAAACAAATTAACATTATAATTTCAAAAATTACCATAAATTACTCCTAATTCTTTTTACCTACATATTATACCATAAAATAATAAATATTGAAATAAAAAAACAATATATATAATAAAGAAGTAAAATAAAGACATCATAATTGCAAAAGTAAAAAAAATATGGTATTATATATGGGGATATATAAGGAAAAAAATAATATAATAAAAAAAAGAGGTTATATGACTGGATATATTATAGAAACAATTTTATTTATGGTGGCGGCAATCGGTGCACTTTTACTAGGTTTTGATTTACTTAGTTCAAATGTAACAAAATTATTTCATACACAATTAAAAAAACTTTTTAATAAAACTTCAAAAAATGATTTAATTGGTGTTGGTATTGGTGCTGCATCAACTGCAATCGTACAATCATCAGGAGCAACAACAGTTATGGTTGTTGGTTTCGTTAATACAGGAATTATTACATTACGCCAAGCAACAGCTTTAATCATGGGTGCTAATATTGGTACAACTATTACAGCACAACTTGCATCACTTAGTTCATTTGATTTTGGTGCATATGCAATATCATGCGCTGGTATTGGTGCATTCATAACAATGCTTGCAAAAAAAGAAAGATCAAAAACACTAGGTAATGCATTAACAGGATTTGGGATTTTATTCTTAGGTCTTGAATGTATGTCTCTTGCTATTGGTAATGAGTTCAATGGTGAACCAGTTGTAAAACAATTTATAACTCAAATTTTATCAAGTGATGTTGTTAGTAGTGGAATTGCTGCTCCAATCATATTATTTGTACTTGGTATTGTATTAACTGCACTTGTACAATCATCATCATTAATTACAACAATTGTAATTTCACTTACAACTGCTGGAATTTATATTGGTGCAGGAGCGGAATCTACAACACTTACAAACAATGTGTTATTCTTAATATTAGGTACAAATATAGGTTCATGTGTAACAGCACTTATTTCATCAATTGGAACAAGTACAAATGCAAAAAGAGCAAGTATTATTCACTTATTATTTAATACTGCAGGATCTTTAGTATTCATGATATTATTATTTGCTTATAAAAACTTTATGGTTGATACATTTGGTAAATGGTTCCCTGAAGCCGCAACTCAAATTGCGATGTTCCATACATTCTTTAATGTATTATGTACATTAATATTCTTACCATTTATTAAGTTATTCGTAAAAGTTGCATCAATTCTTGTTAAAGATACAAAAGAAGAAGAACCTAATAAACTTGTTTACTTAGATGAACGTTTATTTACAACACCATCTATTGCTGTACATCAAGTAAGAAGAGAACTTGCATTAATGTATTCTAAATCAGTTGATATTTTAAATAAATCAATTGTTGCATTCTTAGAAAAAAATACAGAAATCAGACCAGAAATCGATAAAGCAAATGAAGAATTAGAATATACAAATAAACAAATAATTGAATTTATGGTAAAACTTACAAATGAAAACTTAGCATTTGAAGATGAATGTACACTATCAGCATTCCATAGAGTTTTAAATGATATTTTACGTATTGGTGAAATTGGTGAAAATATTTGTAAATATGCAAAATCAATGAGTAATCATAATTTAGAATTCTCACCAAATGTAATGATTCAAATTGGTTTCTTCAAAGATAAAATTAATTCGTTATATTCAAAAACAGATGAAGTATTCTTAACAAAAAATTTAAATAAATTAAAAGATGCTGATGCAATTGAAGATGAAGTAGACCAAATGAGAAAAGCATTAATTGATGATCACTTTGAACGTTTAAATAGAAATGAATGTAAACCTCAAAACAGCGGTATTTATGTAAACTTAGTTAACAACTTAGAAAGAGCTGCTGACCATATGATTTACATTGCATATTCTGTTAAAGATGCAAAAGAACAAGCATTAAATAACAAATAAAAATCTTATCAAATTGATAAGATTTTTTTCTTTTAGTTTAAATTTAGTAACAAATATTATAATAGTTATACGTAATGTTT
>JAZKYN010000156.1:0-18547 GCA_045612145.1 Bacilli bacterium | reverse complement strand
GATTTCATATCGATACATTTGTATCGATATGGATTTATCTAATGAAATGAGGTTAAAATATGTTACAAAATGCAACATCAAAATCTATATTTAATAGACTCCCCATATATTTAGACTATCTTATAAATGTAATAAATGATAAAAATGATATTAAATATATTTCGTCAAAAATGATTTCTAATGAACTTGAATTTGGTGAAGTACAAGTTAGAAAAGATTTAGCAATAGTATGTGGAAATGGAAAACCGAAAATAGGTTATGAAATAAATCTTTTAACAGAAAAAATCAAAGAATACTTAGGTTGTCATTATCATAAAAATGCAATAATTATAGGAATAGGAAAACTTGGTTCATATTTAATGGAACATGAAGATTTTGAAAGATATGGTATAAAAATTTTATCTGGATTTGATCTAGTAGAAAAAGAAGATATTCGTAATACTCCAATAAGAAAATTTAATATTGAAAATTTAGAAAACTTAGTAAAAGATAATAAAATTGATATTGGGATAATCTGTGTACCAAAGGAAGAAGCACAAACGGTTTGTAATATATTAATAAAATATAATATTAATGCGATTTGGAACTTTGCGCCAATAAAATTAAATGTTCCAAAAAATATATTTGTTCAAAACGAAAACTTAACTTACTCATTAAGCGTAGTTTCATCAATAATAAAACAACAACATAACTAGGAGGACAAAATGGACAAAATAATTGATAGTGTAGAAACTCTTGAATTGAAAATTAAGGAAATTAGAAAGGCACAAAAAAAATATGCTACTTATACACAAGAACAAGTAGATGAAATTTTTAAATGTGCAGCTATTGCTGCAAACCAAAACAGAATTCAACTTGCAAAACTTGCTGTTGAAGAAACTGGAATGGGTATTGTTGAAGATAAAGTAATAAAAAATCACTATGCAAGTGAATATATTTATAATGCATACAGAAATACAAAAACTTGTGGTGTAATCGAAGAAGACAAAACTTATGGAATTAGAAAAGTAGCAGAACCTATTGGAGTTGTTGCTGCAGTAATTCCAACAACTAATCCTACATCAACTGCAATTTTCAAAATTTTATTAGCATTAAAAACAAGAAATGGTATCATTATTAGCCCTCATCCTCGTGCTAAAAAATCAACTATTGCTGCTGCAAAAATTATTTTAGAAGCAGCAGTTAAAGCAGGAGCACCAGAAGAAATCATCGGATGGATTGATGTTCCAAGCCTTGATTTAACAAACCTTGTTATGAAAGAAGCAGATATTATTCTTGCAACAGGTGGACCTGGTATGGTTAAAGCGGCTTATTCTAGTGGTAAACCAGCAATCGGTGTTGGTGCTGGTAATACTCCAGCTGTTATTGATAGTAGTGCAAACATTGTCCTTGCAGTTAACTCAATTATTCATTCAAAAACATTCGATAACGGTATGATTTGTGCATCTGAACAATCGGTGATCGTTATGGATGATATTTATGAAGATGTTAAAAATGAATTCGCAAAACGTGGATGTTATTTCTTAAATGAAGAAGAAATTGAAAAAGTTAGAAAAACTATTTTAATTAATGGTTCATTAAATGCTAGAATTGTTGGACAATCAGCGTATAAAATTGCTCAACTTGCAAATGTAGAAGTACCTGAAAACACAAGAGTATTAATTGGTGAAGTAGAAAAATATGACATCACTGAAGAATTCGCTCATGAAAAATTATCACCAGTTCTTGCAATGTACCATGCAAATACTTTTGAAGAAGCATTAGAAAAAGCTGATGTTCTTGTAAAAGATGGAGGATTTGGTCATACTTCTTCATTATATATTGACGAAAGACAAGAACAAGAAAAACTTGCACAATTCTATAATAAAATGAAAACTTGTAGAATTATCATTAATACTCCAGCTGCACAAGGTGGTATTGGGGATTTATATAACTTCAAACTTGCACCATCTCTAACACTTGGTTGTGGATCATGGGGTGGAAATAGTGTTTCTGAAAACGTAGGAGTTAAACACTTATTAAATATTAAAACTGTAGCAGAAAGAAGGGAAAATATGCTTTGGTTTAGAGCACCGCAAAAAGTGTACATCAAAAAAGGATGTTTACCTGTTGCACTTGATGAATTAAAAGCAGTTTACAATAAAAAACGTGTATTTATCGTAACTGATACATTCTTATATAAAAATGGTTATACAAAAGCAATAACTAATAAATTAGATGAAATGGGAATTACTCATACAACATTCTATAATGTAGCACCTGATCCATCTCTTGCAAGTGCAAAAGAAGGTGCAGCTCAAATGAAGAACTTTGAACCAGATACAATTATAGCACTAGGTGGTGGTTCAGCAATGGATGCTGCTAAAATCATGTGGGTATTATACGAACATCCAGAAGTAGATTTCCAAGATATGGCAATGCGTTTCTCAGATATCAGAAAACGTATCTACACATTCCCTAAAATGGGTGATAAAGCTACATTTATTGCAGTTCCTACAACTGCAGGTACTGGTTCTGAAGTAACACCATTTGCTGTTATTACAGATGAACAAACAGGCATTAAATATCCTCTTGCAGATTATGAATTAATGCCTAACATTGCAATCGTTGATGTTGATTTAATGATGAATGCTCCAAAAGGATTAACAGCTGCATCAGGTATCGATGCTGTAACACATGCCTTAGAAGCATATGCATCAATGCTTGCAACTGATTATACAGATGGTCTAGCAAAAGAAGCATTAAAAAATATTTTCGAATACTTACCAAGAGCATATGAATTCGGTACAACTGATGTTGTAGCTAGAGAAAAAATGGCTAATGCAGCAACTATCGCTGGTATGGCTTTTGCGAATGCATTCCTAGGAATTTGTCACTCAATGGCTCATAAGCTTGGTGCATTCTATCATCTTCCTCATGGTGTTGCTAATGCATTAATGATTAACGAAGTAATCAAATTCAATAGTAGCGAAGTTCCAACAAAAATGGGAACATTCTCACAATATGATCATCCACACACACTTGCTAGATATGCAGAAGTTGCTGAATATCTTGGCTTAGGTGGAAAAACAGATGAAGCTAAAGTGCAAAATTTAATGAAGAAAATCAATGAATTAAAAGCACAAATTGGTATCAAAAATTCAATCAAAGAATATGGAGTTGACGAAGAATTATTCTTAGCTCAACTTGATGAAATGACTGAACAAGCATTTGATGACCAATGTACAGGAGCTAACCCAAGATATCCTCTTATGAGTGAAATTAAACAAATGTACTTAAATGCATATTATGGAAAGGAAGTTAAATAAGATGAATTTAGAACGTGTTATAGCAGTAAGAAATGCCAAAACGTTATATCGTGATGGATCAGGAAATGTAATTAAAGTTTTTGATAAAGAATATTCAAAAGTTGATGTATTAAATGAAGCTTTAAACCAAGCACTTGTTGAAAATTTAACTTTAAATATTCCAAAAATTTATGCAGTACAAATGGTTGAAGATAAATGGGCAATTATTTATGAATACATCAAAGGTAAGACTCTTGCAGAATTAATGCAATTATATCCCGAAAAAGAAGATGAATATTTAGAATTATTTGTAAATTTACAACTTCAAATGCACCAAATCAGAGGTGTTAACCTAAAAAGATTAAAAGATAAAATGACTCAAAAAATTATTAAAACGGATTTAGACGCAACAACAAGATATGAATTACATACAAGATTAGAAGGTATGCCAAGACATAATAAATTATGTCATGGTGACTTCAATCCATCTAATATCATAATTAGAGAAGATGGTACTCCATTTATTATTGACTGGAGCCATGCAACACAAGGTAATGCATCAGCTGACGTTGCTAGATCGTACTTATTATTCAATTTAAAAGATCAAAAAGCACTTGCAGATAAATATTTAGATTTATACTGCGAAAAATCAGGTGTTGAAAAAAAATATATTCAATCATGGTTACCAATTGTAGCCGCATCTCAATCAGTTAAAGGATTTGCTCACGAACGTGAAATGTTGCTTTCATGGGTAAATGTAGTAGATTACGAATAAAAATAATTACAGAAAGAAGGAAATATAATGAAAAAAGTAGTAGTTTGCATAGGAAGTTCATGTCATTTAAAAGGTTCAAGACAAGTTGTCGAACAATTACAACAATTAATTAGATATAATAATTTGCAAGAAACTGTAGAATTATCAGGAACATTCTGCATGGGAAATTGTAAACAAGGTGTTTCTGTAAAAGTAAACGAAGAATTATTATCTGTAACTCCAGAAACAGTTGAAGAATTCTTTAACAAACACGTAAAAGAAAACTAGGTATTAATTATGAAGATAGCTATTTGTATTGGAAGTTCATGTCATATAAAAGGCTCTCAGGAAGTAATTGAACTATTTCAAAAAAGTATCATAGAAAACAATTTAGAAGGAAAAGTAGATCTTGTTGGAACATTCTGTATGGGAGAATGCTCTAATCAAGGCGTAAGTGTAAAATTTGATGATGGAGAAGTTGTAGGAATAACAAGAGAAAATTTCTATCGAGTTTTCTTTGAAAAAGTTGTACAACGAGTAAAATAATATGCCAGAATTTTTAAGATTTAAAAAATCAAATTGTAAAAACTGTTACAAATGTATTAGACATTGCCCTGTTAAGTCAATTAAATTTACAGGTGAACAAGCTAATATTGTTAACAATGAATGTATTTTATGTGGACAATGTTTTGTAGTATGTCCTCAAAATGCAAAAGAAATTAAAAGTGAACTTGAAAAAGTAAAAGTTATGCTTTGTGAAAATAAAGAAGTATACGTAAGTTTAGCACCATCATTTATTGCAAATTATGAAGGTGTTGGTATTGAACAAATGGAAAAAGCATTAAAACAATTAGGTTTCTTCCAAGTTGAAGAAACAGCAATTGGTGCTACAATTGTAAAAAAACAATACGAAGAAATGTTAAAATCAGGGGAACAAAATATTTTAATTTCATCATGTTGTCATTCAATTAACTTATTAATTCAAAAATATTTTCCACATTTATTAAAACATTTAGCAAATATTAAATCACCAATGCAAATGCATGCGGTAGATATTAAAAAACGAAATCCAAATGCAAAAGTAGTATTTGTAGGACCATGTCTTGCTAAAAAAGATGAAGCTGATCACTATAAAGGTATAGTAGATGCAGTATTAACATTTGATGAATTAACAAACTGGCTAAATGAAGCAAATATCACTCTTGAAAAAGGATTAGATAAAACAGAAACTTCAAAAGCAAGATTATTCCCAACTACTGGTGGGGTTATTAAAACAATGGAACCAAACATTAATGGTTATAAATATCTTGCAATGGATGGTATTGAAAATTGCATCAATGCATTAAAAGAAATTGAAAATGGAGCATTTGATAAATGTTTCATTGAAATGTCAGCTTGTGTTGGAAGCTGTATTGGTGGCCCAGTAATGGGTAAATACCACAAACTTCCAATTAAAGATTACTGTTCAGTAGTTGATTATGCAGGTGACAAAGATTTTGAAACTAACGCACATGAATATTTTGATCTTGTTAAAAACTTCGAATATATTGAAAAAGATGCAAAAATGCCATCAGAAGAAGAAATTAGAAACATTTTAAGACAAATGGGTAAAATTAGACCAAGTGATGAATTAAACTGTGGTTCATGTGGATATAACTCATGTAGAGAAAAAGCAATCGCAATTATTCAAGGAAAAGCAAACATTTCAATGTGCTTACCATTCTTAAAAGAACGTGCAGAAAAATTCTACAAACATATTATAGATTTTACACCAGATGGTATCTTAATTTTAAATGAAGATTTAGAAGTGCAACAAATCAATGATGCTGCAAGAAAAATTATGAATATTGCACATGCAAGAGATGTATTAGGAGAACAAGTAATAAGAATCTTAGATCCAAATCCATTCTTACAAGCAAAATTAAATAATAGAAATAGTTATAACCAACTTGTTTATCTTGCAGAATATGGTAAATACGTTGAAAGAACAATTGTAAATGACAAAGAATATAAAATCATTAACTGTTTCATGAGAGATGTAACAGATAAAATTGAAACAAAACAACAAAAAGAAAAAATCAGTACTCAAACAATTGAAATTGCAGACAATGTAGTTGAAAAACAAATGAGAGTTGTTCAAGAAATTGCATCACTTCTTGGTGAAACAGTAGCAGAAACAAAGATTGCCTTAACAAAATTAAAGGAGTCAATAAAAGATGAATAATCTATGCACAGAAATTGGTTACCAAAGTTTATATAAACATGGTGAACAACTATGTGGTGACCACATCGATATAATTGATCAAGAAGATGGAACAAAAATTATTGTTCTTGCTGATGGACTTGGAAGTGGAGTAAAAGCAAGTATTTTATCAACACTTACTTCAAAAATTATTTCAACAATGATGGCATCAGGTATCTCAATTGAAGAATGTGTTGCAACAATTGCATCAACTCTTCCTGTGTGTTCAGTAAGAAGAGTAGCATATTCAACATTTACAATAATGAAAATAACTCCATTTAATGAAGCTGAAATTATTGAATATGATAATCCAGGAATAATATTCATTAGAGATGGAGAACATATCGAATTACCTAAAACTGAATTAAATATTGAAGGTAAAAAAATCTATAAATCAAAAGTTACACTAGAAGAAAATGATGTATTTATTATGATGAGTGATGGATGTATCTATGCTGGAGTTGGTAAAACATTAAACTTTGGTTGGAAACGTTCAGATATTATTGAAACAATGAAAATGTTACCTCAAGTAGGTTATACAGCAAAAACACTTACAACAATTCTTTTAGATGAATGTAATAAATTATATGAAGGTGAACCAGGAGATGATACAACTGTATGTACAGTTCGTATTCGAAAAAGAGAACCAATGAACTTACTATTTGGTCCACCAAGTAATCCAGATGATTGTAACAAAATGATGTCTTTATTCTTCTCAAAAGAAGGAAAAAGAATTGTTTGTGGTGGTACAACATCATCAATTGCCGCAAAATATCTTGGCAAACCTGTTATACCATCTCTAAATTATAGTGATCCAAAAATTCCTCCAACAGCAGAAATTGATGGAGTTGACCTTGTAACAGAAGGTGTAATCACAATAAACAGAGTATTAGAGTATGCAGAAGACTATTTAAAGGATAATGAATCTTACACAAAATGGTGTTATAAAAAAGATGGTGCTTCACTAATTGCAAGAATGTTATTTGAAGAAGCAACAGACATTAATTTCTATGTAGGAAGAGCAATTAACCCTGCTCACCAAAATCCAAATCTACCTATTAACTTTAGTATTAAAATGCAACTTGTAACAAAATTAACAGAATGCTTAAAGAAAATGGGTAAAAATATAAAAGTAAGCTATTTTTAAGAGGGAATTATGAAAAAATTTGACACACAAGTACAACACTTAAAATATAAAGTATTAAGAGAAGTAGCACGAAAAGCTTGGGATGATACATTATATGATAAATTATTTGAAATTCCTAAAATAATTATTCCAGGAAAAGAACCAAACACAAGATGTTGTGTTTATAAAGAACGTGCAATCGTTGAAGAACGTATTAAAGTAGCAATGGGTGGAAATAAATCAAATCCAAATGTAATTGAAGTTATTGATATTGCATGTGATGAATGTCCAGTTGCTGGTTACGATGTAACAGATGTATGTAGAGGATGTCTTGCTCATAGATGTCAAGATGCATGTAAAAGAGGAGCAATCTACTTTGACCACAATCAAAAAGCACATATTGATAAATCAAAATGTGTTGAATGTGGTAAATGTGCAGAAGTATGTCCATATGGGGCAATCGTAAACTTCAAACGCCCATGTGAAAAATCATGTAAAGTAAAAGCAATCTCTATGGGAGAAAATAAAGCAGCACACATCGATAATGATAAATGTATTTCATGTGGTTCATGTGTTTACCAATGCCCATTTGGTGCTATTATGGATAAATCATACATTTTAAATGTAATCGATTTAATCAAAAAAAGTGAAAATAATAAAAAATATAAAGTATATGCAGTTGTTGCACCATCAATTTCAAGCCAATTTGTCCATGCAAAATTAGGACAAGTAATTACTGGTATTAAAGAACTTGGATTCTTCACAGTAGTTGAAGCAGCTCTAGGTGCTGATATGGTTGCATATAAAGAATCAAAAGAATTAACAGAAAAAGGTTTCTTAACAAGTTCATGTTGTCCTGCATTTGTAATGTACATTAAGAAAAACTTCCCTAAAGTTGTTCCACATATTTCACACAACTATTCGCCAGCTGTAGAAATTGGTAAATTCATCAAAGAATCTGATCCAACTGCAAAAGTAATTTTCATTGGACCATGTACTGCAAAAAAAGCTGAATTCCAATTACCTGAAGCTAAAAAATATGTTGATTCAGTATTAACATTCGAAGAATTACAAGCATTATTTGATAGTAAAGACTTAGATATTTATTCACTTGGAGAAGATGTATTAGATAACGCTTCATACTTTGGTAGAATTTTCGCAAGATCTGGTGGTTTAAGCGAATCTGTAAAACAAGCACTTGCAGAACAAGGACTTGCAGAATTTGAAGTAAGACCTGTAGTATGTAGTGGTATCGAAGAATGCAGATTAGCGCTTCTAAAAGTTGGTAAAGTTGATATTGGTAACTTTATTGAAGGTATGGCATGCGTAGGTGGATGCATCAACGGTGCTGGATGTTTAACACACGGTGAAAAAAATAAAGCTGAAGTTGATAAATATGGACACGAAGCATACGAAAAAACAATTTTAGATGCAATTTCTATGATTAAAAAATAAAAAAGGTTCAGTTTAACTAGCAGGTTCTTAACTGAACCCTTTTTTTTACAAAAACATTTTCATTATTAAATTTATTCTATAAAAGGAAAAAATATTATATAATAATAGTATATTCTTAGAATTACATGAGGAGGATTTAATTATGAATGCAGTATTATCAGTTGTAGGTAAAGATACAGTTGGTATTTTAGCAAGCGTTGCAAATAAATGTGCTGAGTATAAAGCAAACGTTATTGACGTTTCACAAACAGTAATAAATGAATACTTTGCAATGTTTATGTTTATTAATATTGATGAAATAACAATCGAATTTAACGATTTTGTTGATGAATTAACAAACTTAGGAAAAGAAAAAAATCTTGAAATTCATGTAATGCATGAAGATATCTTCAATTTAATGCACAAAATTTAGGTGACATTATGTACAATAAAAGAGAAATAATGGAAACTATCCAAATGATCAAAGAACAAAACCTAGATGTAAGAACAATTACAATGGGTATTTCTTTAATTGATTGTATGGATACTGATATAAATAAATCATGCGAAAAAGTATATGACAAAATATACAATTGCGCAAAAGACTTGGTAAAAGTAGGAGACGCAATTTCAAAAAAATATGGAATTCCTATAATAAATAAAAGGGTTGCAGTAACACCAATCTCTATGTTAGTTGGTGTTAGTGGAGGAGACCCAGTGCTTTACGCAAAAACACTTGATAAAGTTGCGAATGACATTGGAATTGACTTTATTGGAGGATTCTCAGCATTAGTACAAAAAGGATTTGCTCCTGGTGACTTAGAACTCATAAATTCAATACCAGAAGCACTTTCTGTTACTTCAAAACTTTGTTCATCAGTTAATATTGGCTCAACTAGAGCAGGAATTAATCTTGATGCAGTAAAATTAATGGGACAACAAATAAGAAAAGCAGCAGAACTTACAAAAGATAGGGACTGTATTGCCGCATCAAAACTAGTAGTATTTTGTAACGCTGTAGAAGATAACCCATTTATGGCAGGTGCTTTCCATGGTGTGGGAGAGGCAAATACTGTAATTAATGTTGGTGTTTCCGGCCCAGGTGTAGTAAGAGCTGCAATTGCAAATGCGCCAAAAGAAGCGTCTATTGCTGAAATTGCAGAAATTATAAAAAAGACTGCCTTTAAAGTAACAAGAATGGGGCAACTTGTAGGTGTAGAAGCTTCAAAAATGTTAGATGTACCTTTTGGTATAGTTGATTTATCACTTGCTCCAACTCCAGCAGTAGGAGATTCTGTTGCTCATATATTAGAAGAAATTGGTCTTGAGCAATGCGGATCTTGTGGAACAACTGCTTGTCTTGCAATGTTAAATGATGCGGTAAAAAAAGGGGGAGTTATGGCATCAAGTAGAGTCGGAGGACTTTCTGGTGCATTTATTCCAGTAAGTGAAGATGCAGGAATGATAGATGCTGTTGAAAAAGGTTCATTATCAATTGAAAAGTTAGAAGCAATGACTGCAGTATGTTCAGTAGGTCTTGATATGATTGTTGTACCAGGAGATACAACAGCCGAAGTATTATCAGCGTTAATTGCTGATGAAGCCGCAATAGGTATGATAAATTCAAAAACAACAGCAGTTAGAGTAATACCTGCAATCAATAAAAATATTGGTGATTCATTAAATTTCGGAGGATTACTAGGATATGGACCTGTAATGACAATTTCTAAGTTACAACCTAATGTATTTATAAATAGAGGTGGACAAATTCCATCACCACTTAACAGTTTAAAGAATTAACAATTTTGTTAATTCTTTTTATTTTTGTTTTACTCAAATTTAATTATATGTTATAATAAAACTAACTTAGGAGTAAATATATGAACAAAGAAAAATATTGTATACTTGCAGGAGGATGTTTTTGGTGTGCTTCAAAACCATACTATGAATACGACGGAATAATGAAAGTATATTCTGGATATTGTGGTGGAGATGAAATAAACCCTACATACGAACAAGTAAAAAAACAACAAACAAAACATATGGAATCAATAAAATTAATATATGATGAAAATATAATCACATATAAAGAAATCCTTGATATTTATTTTGAAACAATAGATCCTTTTGATGATTCAGGTCAATTTATAGATAGAGGATATAGTTATTCAACAGCAATCTTTTATCAAAATGATGAAATGTTAAAAGAAATAAAAGATTATATAAAAAAATATGAAATAAATGTTAATAAAAAAGTTCTTGTGAAAATATTACCAGAAAATGAATTTTATATGGCAGAAGAATACCATCAAGATTTTGCAATAAAGAATCCAGAAGAAATGGAAAAAGAATTAATTGAATCTGGAAGAAAAACAAAGTAAATATTTGATTTTTTAGAATAAAATTAGTATAACATTATGGAAAACGGAGATAAAATTATGGAAAGAAAAATCGTTGCTATTATTTTAGGAAATAGATTAAATGATGATAGTACAATAACAAAAATTCAAGAAGAAAGACTACAAATGGCTTTAGAAATTGAGGAATTGTTTAAACCAGATTATTTTATTTTATCAGGTGGTGTAGCAAATCCACTAGCAAAAATATCAGAAGCTGAAGCAATGTATAATTATTTAGTTAAAAAAGGAATTGATAAAGATAAACTAATAAAAGAAGATCAATCACACTCAACTGTTGAAAATGCATTATACTCAGTTCCAATTGCTAAAGAATTAGGTGCAAAAACAATAATATTATCTACATCGCTTTATCATTTTAAAAATCCTTATTACAAAACAATGGAAACATTTATTGGACAACTTGAAGATAGCGGTATAACACTTTTAACATATTCAAATAAATAGGAGAACTATATGAATAAAATAGTTACAGTAAGTAGAGAATTTGGTAGTGGTGGGCGTGAATTTGCCAAAAAATTAGCAGAAGCTTTAGAATATAAATTTTACGATAAAGAAATAATTACAAAAATATCAGAAGAAGCTGACTTAAATGAAAATTATGTAAAGAATGTATTAAATAGTGATATGATTACACAATTTAGTTATAGTTATGCTCATACATTTGCATATTTAAATCAAGTAAATACAAATATTGAATTAGTAAATTTACAAGATAAAATTTTAACTGAAATTGCAACAGAAGGTAATGCAGTAATAGTAGGTAGATCTGCAGATGTTGTTTTAGATGAATTCAACCCATTTAGAATATTTATTTATGCATCAGATGAATATAAACTTGAAAGAATTAAACAGTTTGAATCAGAAAATCCAAATGCATCAGAAAAAGAAATCTTAAGAAAAATGAGAAAAATTGATAAAAACAGAGCATCAAATTATGATTTAATTGCATCTACTTCATGGGGTGATAAAGGAAATTATGATTTATGTATCAATGCATCAAATGTTAATATGGATGAAATGATTCCATTAGTTGCTTTATATATCAAAAAACATTTTCAAAAATAGGAATTATTCGGTAAATAAAAAATCAACTTTATACTTGTAAAATTATCTAAAAACAAGAACTTTATATAGTTCTTGTTTTTTAAATATGAAACAAATAAAAAATATAGACATTTTAGTTGCAAAAAACGACAATTTTATTATATAATATTCTCGTTATTTAGTTTAGAATTACTAAACTTGATGATTAAAATTCTTAAACAAGGAGATGATTAATTTGGAAATTGGTAAAAAAATTAAAGAATTAAGAACCTTATGTAATCTCACCCAAGAAGAACTAGCAAATAGAACCGAACTTACAAAAGGTTATATTTCACAACTTGAAAATGATGTTGCAGAACCATCAATTTCAACACTAGAAGATATAGTTAATGCTCTTGGAACAAATTTAACAGAATTCTTTAAACAAGAAGAAAAAACAAAACTAGTTTTTGCAAAAGAAGATTATTTCCTTAAAGAAAATGAAGACTATCAAATTGAATGGTTAGTACCAAATTCACAAAAAAATGAAATGGAACCTATCATTATAACTATTAAACCAAATTCACAAACAGAAATAGATAATCCACATGAAGGACAAGAATTTGGTTATGTTCTAGATGGTGAAATTCAACTTTGTTATGATAACAAAGTATTAAAAGTAAAAAAAGGTGAAACATTCTACTATGATTCAAATAAGAATCATTATTTAAAAAATGTTAAAGATAAAATATGTAAAATTATTTGGGTAAGTAGCCCACCAAATTTTTAATAATGGAGACTTAATATGAATAAAAGCGATGTAATTTTAGAATTAAAAAATGTTAGTAAAGTTTTTGATGAAAAAACAGTTGTTGAAGACTTTAATTTATATGTTAAAAAAGGTGAATTCGTTACATTCTTAGGACCATCAGGTTGTGGTAAAACAACAACACTTAGAATGATAGCTGGTTTTGACTTACCTACAACAGGGCAAATTTTATTAAATGGAGAAGATATTGCTCATCTTCCACCAAATAAAAGACCTCTTAACACAGTTTTCCAACGTTACGCATTATTTCCACATTTAGATGTATATGATAATATTGCATTCGGTTTAAAACTAAAGAAAATTCCATATACAAAAACAAATAAAAATGGCGAAAACGTTACTAAATATCGTCACTATACAAGAGATGAAATCAATGAAAAAGTAAGAAAAGCTTTAAAAATTGTTGACCTTGAATCATTTGAAACAAGAAACGTAACAACACTTTCAGGTGGACAACAACAAAGGGTTGCAATCGCAAGAGCTATCGTAAATGAGCCAGAAATCTTACTACTTGATGAACCTCTTGGAGCATTAGACTTAAAAATGCGTAAAGAAATGCAAATAGAATTAAAAGAAATGCATAGAAAACTTGGTATTACATTTATTTATGTAACACATGATCAAGAAGAAGCTCTAACAATGTCAGATACTATTGTTATTATGAAGGACGGGGTTATCCAACAAATTGGAACTCCTAAAGATATTTATGATGAACCAAAAAATGCTTTTGTTGCTGACTTTATTGGTGAAAGTAATATTTATAGTGGTACTATTATCGATGATACTCATGTTTCATTTTTAGGACATCGTTTTGAATGTGTAGATGTCTTCCCTAAAAATGAAAAGGTTGATGTAGTAATTAGACCTGAAGATATTTTCTTAATGGAAGATGGAAAAGGTATGGTTAGCGGAACGTTAGTAAGTAAAGTATTTAAAGGTGTTCATTATGAATATATTTTAATGGTTGGTAAAAATGAAGTTGTAATTCAAGATACACAAAATTTTGAAATAGATCAAAAAATGAGTATTTATATTAAACCTTTTGATATTCATATTATGAAGAAAGAATTTACTATGAATACTTATAATGGATATATTGATAAAAATAATAATGTTATATTTGCGGATGGAAAATTTGAATGTGATGTTACACAATTAATTCCAGGAAGTAAATTAGATGAAGAAGGATACTTAATTGGCCCTGATGGAGTTATGTATGATTTATATGACGCTGATGTAAAAGTATCTGTTGGATTAAAAGCAATTGAAATCATTGATAATGATGAAGATGGAACAGTTGCTGGTGAAATTGTTTCAATAATTTATAAAGGAGATCATTATCAAGTAATTATTAGAACTGATGAAGATGAAGATTTTGTTGTAGATACAGAATATACATGGAATGAATTTGACAAAGTTTCAGTGAAAATAAGTCCTGAAAATATTCACATGAAATTAGTTAAAGAGGCTAAGAATTATGTTAAAGCTTAAATTTAAAAGAAAGTATTTATCAATACCATATTTTATCTTTTTGATATTATTTGTATTGTTACCATTAATATTAATTATTTATTATGCATTAAGTAATGAAAATGGAACAATATCATTACAAAATTTTGTTAAATTTTTCTCGAATAAAAATAAAATTGGTTTATTATCAATAAGTATAATTATAGGTGCATTAAATACAATATTATGTGTATTAATTGGATATCCTGTTGCCATGTTGCTTACAAAAAATAAAAAAGGTAATAATAAAATATCAATAATGATTTTATTATTTATTATGCCAATGTGGATTAATTTTGTATTAAGAACAGCAGCAACAAGAGATTTATTATATTGGTTGGGAATTAATGGTGGAAATTATCCATATTTAGCTACAATGATAGGTATGGTATATAACTATTTACCATTTACAATTTTACCATTATATTCACAAATGTTGAAAATGGATAAGAGTTTAATTGAAGCATCTTATGATTTAGGTGCCAATAAAGTTCAAACATTCTTTAAGACCCAAATTCCACTTACAATGCCTGGAATTATTAGTGGGGCTATGATGGTTTTTATGCCTACAATGTCAAGTTTTGTAATTAGTGATGTTATGGGTGAAAGAAAAATTCAATTGATTGGAAATACAATTCAATTTAATTTTGACCAAATGAGATGGCATGAAGGAAGTTTTATAGCATTAGTTATGTTAATAATCATTGGTATTAGTATGTTATTAACAAGAAATGTTAAAACAGAGCCAAATGCTAGAGGTGGATTATGGTAAAAAAATTAATTGGAAAATCATATTTGCTTCTTATATTATTATTAATGTATGCTCCAATATTATTGTTAATTGCATTCAGTTTTACTGATTCAACAAACATTGGAACATGGAATGGTTTTAGTTTTGATTTGTATAAACAAATGTTTCAAAATGAAGAAATAATGGATGCTTTAAAAAATACAATTGTTGTTGCTGTTGTATCTTCAATTTGTTCAACAGTGCTAGGAACAGTAGGCGCAATTGGTATTTTCTATAGTGGTAGAAGATATAAACAAGTAATTAATGGTTTAAATCAAATTCCTGTATTAAATGCGGAAATCGTAACAGCTATTTCATTAACAATTTTATTTGTAGCTGTAGGAGTTAAGTTTAATTTTGTTACGTTATTAATCGGTCATATGGTATTAACGATTCCTTTTGTTGTTTTAAGTGTTTTACCAAAGCTTCAACAGTTAGATCCTAACATTTATGAAGCAGCCCTTGATTTAGGCGCAACACCTAAAAAAGCATTATGGGGAGTTATTCTACCTGAAATTATGCCTGGAGTATTCTCTGGATTCTTATTATGTATTACATTATCATTAGACGACTATATTATAACAGCATTTACAAGAGATAACTCATTTCAAACATTATCAACTTATATTTATGGAGTAACTGCTAAACGTGGTTCACTTCCAGCGTCACTTAGAGCATTAACTACACTTATTGTTATAGTTATGGTTATTGTGTTAGTTATAATAAATATAAGAAGTAAGAAAAATGTTGTAAAAGTTAAGAGAGGAGTAAGATTAAGATAATGAAAAAATATTTGATGTTTATTATTTTATTAATTTTACCTTTCTTATTAGTAGGTTGTACACCTCAAGAAAATGAGGGATTAGTTTTAAGAGTATATAATTGGCAAGATTATATAGATGAAGGATTAGATGATGAAGGCCAAAAGATCGGAACTTCTGTAATGGAAGAATGGCAAGAATGGTATTATCAAACATATGGAGAAAAAGTAGAAGTTGTATATGATACTTTTGAAACATGTGAAACTATGATGAATACATTAAAAACTGGAAAAACAACTTATGATTTAATTTGTCCTTCTGAATACACAATTCAAAAAATGATTAGATTAGATATGCTAGAAACATATGATTATGATTTAAAAGATGAAAATGGTAATTTAATAATGAATAATTACCATAATGTATCCCCTTATTTAATAAACTTATTCAGTGATAAAGGATGGAATGATTATGCCGTTCCATATATGTGGGGAACAATGGGATTCATTTATAATCCAGAAAATATTGCTGCTGAAGATATTAAACATTGGTCAATATTATGGAATGAAAATTATAAAAATATGGCAACAGCTAAAGATAGTATTAGAGATACATATGTTGTTGGTGTAATGAATGTTTATTATGATGAATTGATGGCATTAAGAGAAGATTTACAAAATGGTAAGATTACTCAAGAACAATATACAAAACAAATCGGTTTGATAATGAATAGATGTGATGATGAAACTTTATTGAAAGTTGAAACTGCTTTAAAACAAATGAAAAATAATGTTTATGGTTTTGAAGTTGATAGTGGTAAAAGTGACATTGTTACAGGAAAGGTATCAATTAACTTTGCGTGGAGTGGTGATGCTGTATATTCATTAGATGTAGCTGAAGAGGAAAATGAAGTGTATTTAAACTATCAAGTTCCTGAAGAGGGAAGTAATGTATGGTTTGATGGTTGGGTAATGCCAAAAGGTGCTAATAAACAACTAGCTCAAAGTTTTGTTAATTATTTATGTGATCCTGAAATTGCTGTTAGAAATATGAATTATATTGGATATACATCAAGTATAGTTGGTGATAGTATAATTGATATGATCGACGATTGGTATGGAGCAATATATCCTGAATTTAGTGACGAAACTAATACTTGGTGGTATGATGAAGTTAATTTAAACATTTCTGATTCAACTTTAGATGTTAATGTTATTAATAATGAAATTTATCTAGGAGAGAAAAAAGTAATTTCGATTTTAGAAAATATTAAAGATGATGAAGGAAATCCATATTCTGATTATTATCTATGTACTTCATATGATGTTGATTTAACTTATCTATTTGATGGTTCTGTAAGTGAAGAATATTTAAATGAAGATGGAAAAATTATTGTTAGTGTTGAAGAAAGAGGAAGACAATTTGACACTCAGTACCCAGATTATGAAACAATTTTAAGATGTGGAATTATGGAAGATTTTGGGGAACGAAATGATGCAGTATTAGCAATGTGGGAAAATGTTAAAATAGGTGATATTCCAATTTCGATAACAATCCTTTTATTAATATCTATTGTAATTATATTTGGCGCAGTAAATGCTAAAAAAATCATGAAGGAACAACAAAAAAAGAGAAGAAAAGCCACAGCTTAGGTTTTGAAAGAGTTTAAGAAATATCTTAAACTCTTTTTTATATAAAATATTAAAAAAATGCTTGCATTTTCATTCATTATATAGTATACTATTAAAGCCTTGATATTCTATGTAGGGGTATAGTTCAATGGTAGAGCAGCGGTCTCCAAAACCGTAGATGTGGGTTCGAATCCTACTACCCCTGCCATTTAATTATTTAGGATATGGCGATTGTGGTGAAGAGGCCTAACACTCCGGATTGTGGCTCCGGCATTCGCGCGTTCGAATCGCGTCAGTCGCCCCATTTTTTGAAATCTGTAAGTCTTCTGATTGAAGGCTTATTTTTTTTAATTTTATAGGGTATTTTAGCTAGATTGGGTTAGAATACCTTATTTTTTGTACATTTATGAAACATTTAGATTTAAACAATAGGTGAGACTGACCACAGGCTCGAACCATTAACTTACGGGATTCGAACCTTTAGTTCTAACGGGACTCGAACGTAAAAGAGATAATGGTGGAAATTAAATTAGTTTTAGTGTATAATATAAATAGATTAAATGTTCTTATCTGTTTGGTTATTATTGGAGGTGAGTAATTTGCAATTATCTTATGATTTAGCTTGTTTTTATAAATTATTGTTACAAGCAGGATATAATAAAGTAGTTAATTCTTGGATTGATGAAATCGTTTCGAAGAACGATGATTTAGAAGGAATTAATTTAGATTTAGTTTGTAATC
>JAZKYN010000155.1:0-5437 GCA_045612145.1 Bacilli bacterium | reverse complement strand
AATTTATACATTTAGTTGTATACATTCCTTTTTCAGTACAAGTAGGAAGCAGTTCTATTTCAGTTAAATCATGCCCCGTACTTTTAACTGTTTCAGTTTTTGTATTATTACATCTTGTACATTTATATAAATCATATCCATTAAACAAACAGGTTGGACTAACAGATTCTACTTTTTCAAAATCATGACCTAAACTTGTCCCTTCTTCTTTTCCACAATCATTACAATGTTTTGCTACTGAACATGATGCTTCTACCCATTTATGCTCGCATACATCTTGAAGAAATACTGAACATACACTACATTGAACATTTTCAGATGAAGCATCCTTATAACTATGACCTTTTTTTTCACATATAGTTTTCTTATTACAGCTTGTAAGTGATAAAAGTAATATTGTTATATAAATAATTATTTTCTTTATATTAATATTCATATATATGACACTCTTTCTATTCATTATCGTATTTATATTTTTTATGAATAAAATATAATTGATTGGGATTATAAGTATATAATTCTATAGGCAAATCCGGATTAACCATATAATTTAAAGCAGTTACTTGAAAAAACTTAATACCATCATAATAACTATATGACGTATCTCTTATAAAATATGATCTACAACATTTCTCAGGATCATATATAATATGTGACTCTGAATCCAAACAATTTACTGGACCACTCCCCATTTTATGAGACCATGTTCCATCAGGATTTTGTCTATACCAATGATAATCTTTTCCATTATCTACAACTAATGCAACTTTATAAGTGCCGGAAACACATCTTGTATGTTTATCTATTTCAACAAACATGAATCCCATCGATTCAGAATCTTGAATTACAGCATTAACAACACTTCCCATTGTAGTATTTATTTTATTAAAATGGTCTTTAGTAACATCAAATCCTCTTCCAGGACTCATTTCATATAAAGAATTTGTGCCAGGCATTACTTGACAATTAAATGCATAACTATAACAGTCACATCTATACATAACGCGAGGATTACTCCATAAATCTGGATTATATTCAAGTTCAGAACCTGAAAGTGGCAAAATTACTTTCAAATTTAATTTTATTTTTATTTTTGAATTATATTTATAAACTCCAGTTATAACTTGCTCACCTATTGCACTATCATCTGCAGTATATCTACCAAATTGATCAATACTTATACCTGTAGTTCCTGCCCAATAATAATATTGTAACATATTGTATGGAACATATGTATTATTAAATTCTACAGTATAATTTTCATAGACCTCTATAGTTAAATCAATATCAATATCAATAGGATCAGATTCATACGTTTCACCATCATTATAAACAATAAATTCCTTTATAAATGTTTTTGACATGTCGTATTTATAAACTGCCATAATTTTTACATATTTACAATAAACATCTATAGGCAATGCCAACACTGTACCATATTTACTTACCGTTGCTACATCTTCATCACTACTATACCAATAATAATCTTCTCTTGATGTAGATGGTGCATAACTATTAAAATAGACTAATCTAGTAAACCCCTCTGTAATTGTTCTTTGTCTATAACTTCTAGAATCAATATTCAGTTCAGCTTCTTCAACATTAATTTGGCTTCCACAATTTGTATACTTATCCGGATCGGTTACCATATATTCACTACCATATTGTGAAATCTTTCTATTCATAACTAAATTAATATTGTTAGAACTAATTTGATTTAAGCAACAAATATAATATTCTCCCTGATTAAAATTCAATGTTATAGTTGTATCTTCTGAAATATATGTATTGATTTTAACATCAAACTTTTCTTCCTTATTCGAGTTCAATTTGATAATAATGAAATAATATCCAATTGAACTCAAATTTGAATTAGATACCTCTATTGAAAATTTACATGATTGTAATAATTCAATATACGCAACACTATCACAACTATTTGAATTTTCTATTAAATCTATTTGAAACTCTTCATTTTCATTATATTCAAAAAGATTAATATAATTCATTGACTCAATTGAATTAATTGATAATTCGATTTGATTAACCGTAACCATATCATAATAAACTTCTACATAATAATAGTCAACATTGGGAAGAAATACTTTAAAAGAGTTAAAATTTGTAGAATTTGTAGCTTGTATATCAAAATCATCAATATCACATTTCTTTATTATTTGATAATTTGAATCAAGAATAGAAATGCTATAAGCAGGATAAATTACATCAATAAAGTTATCAACGTTTAAAGAAATACTTACAAACTTTGGTGAAGCATTATAAAACCTAAATGTTGCATTGCTATTCTCCATATAGTTAGTAATATCTACTGTTGATGAAAATTCAATATCAATATAATCATTAACACTAGCATGTACTTTTTTTAAAAAATTATGAGGTAAAAAAAGCATAAAACACACTAAACAAATTAAATAAAATGATAAATAAATATATTTTTTCATAATGGCCCCCTTTCATCATTTTACATAAATATTATATCACTTTATTTATTTTTGTCAAAAAAAAGTATAGTCATAAGACTATACTAGTTTTCATTTGCATCAAATTCTATATCAAGATTTTGCTTTTGACGAATGGCTGCCGCATGAGCAATTGTTCTTATTGCACTTGCAACTCTTCCTTTTTTACCAATAACTCTACCTAAATCGTCAGGATTTACTAAAGCTTTGACTAAGATTTTATCACCATCAATAGTGCAAGATGTTTTAACATCTTCTGGATGTGTTACAAGTGGCTTTACTAATTCAGCAACTAAGCTTTCATAATTAAGTTCAGCCATTTTATCACCTATTCAGCTTTAGCTTGTTCTAAGAATTTAACAATTAAACCTTCTTTAGATAGTAATGATTTTACAGTGTCAGTAGGTTTTGCACCATTATTTAACCATTTGATTACTTTTTCTTCATCGAATTTAACTGTAGCTGGGTTAGTTAATGGGTTGTAAGTTCCTACAACTTCAATGAAACGTCCATCACGAGGGTTACGTGAATCAGTTGCTACAATACGATAAAAAGGTTTTTTCTTTGATCCAAATCTTTGTGATCTTAATTTTACCATAATAAAATACCTCCTAGTTATTAATTCTTAAGTATTATATCATATTTTTTGTATAGTGTCAAGTTAAAAGACTTGACACTTAGCTAGTAATATATTTTATCATTCCATTTATAAAATCAATTTGTTTTTTTAAATTATCAATCTTATCAGCAGCAGTAATTTTAAGGTTTGTTTTTACTTCCTTTTCAAAATCAGAAAATGTATTTGGATTTTCATTTAAATATATATACCATTTTGGATTATATCTTAAGTAATTTGTATATATCTCACTTGCATATATTTTATTTAAAACACTTTGTACCATTAATCCCACCAACTATTGTAGTTGTTATTATAAATACCTGTTGGTTTTCCGCCAATACTTTGTGTTATTTGTAATACTTTTTGTACAGTATTTAGTGTTTTACTAATTGAATCTGGATCAATTTTCTTTACATAATTAATTATACTTTTTATATTGTTTTGTGATAATAACTCTTCTAATGTGTTTGCTTTTTTATTTGTATCATCTGTTTCTTTATACTTGTTCCACATTGGATCATTTTCACCTAATATAACCCAATTTTCATATATAGCTTGCCATGTATAAACTTTATTATTTACATCGTCTTTTATTTTTGGATGTTTTGAAATAAACTCTCTAAATTCATTCATTCTACTCATATATATACCTCCTCATTTTAATTTATTAATTTAATTATAATTTTGTGACAAATGTTTATATTTATCATAGAATAAATTGAAAGGAGAATTTATATGTTTGATTTTTTAAAAAAGAATAATAATAGAAATAACTATTATTATCCTAATCAAAATCCTTATAATTATCAATATAATCCAGGACCATTACAAGTTGATCCAAATATGATTGATATTGAAATTAAAGAGTTAAAACGACTAATTAATGATTTAAATATGCGTATTAACAGAATTGAAGGTTATATAGGTATTCGAGATGAAAAACCTAACGGTTATTAATAAGGTTATAAATTGATATACCTGTTTTTTCAAAAAAAGATTTGTTGTATCTTTTTTCTAATGCAATACTATTTATAATATTACGATATTCATTATATGAAGTAAGTAAATCTTGATATGATACTTTATGTTTTGTATATCTAACTACTAAATTATAAAAGTTTATTATTTTGATTATTTCTTCTGTTGTAAATATATCGTAGTCAATATCGTAACTATATTTATCTTCTTGTATATTGTTTGTTTTCTTTTGTTTATCATTCTTCATTTTTTTCACCCAAATTATTATACCACAAATTTAGCAATTTAGGCAAAAGAATTAACACTAAAGTTTCTATATACATAGTATAAAATAGAAACACTAAAGGTTTCAAAAAGGAGGGAAAGTATGTATCAACCTAACTATGGATATAACTGTTGTGCACAACAAACTAACCCTTGTTGCAATAACAACACATTTGGTGGATATGGATATGCATTAATTCTTGTATTATTCATTTTATTAGTTATTATCGGTACTGCTCGTTGGTAGTATAAAGTTATCAAAGCGAACAATGTTCGCTTTGAACTTTTTTTAATTGTTTATAGTTTTGAAAATTTATTAATTTTTGGTATAATAATATATGAGGTGATTATATGATATTAATGAAAGATATAACAAGAGAAGGAAATCCGGTTTTAAGAGAAAAATGTGTTGATGTTAAAATTCCTTTATCTAATGAAGATGAAAAAGCATTAAATGATATGATCGAATATATTATCAATTCTCAAGATGATGAATTAGCAAAAAAATATGGTTTACGTCCTGGTGTTGGGCTTGCTGCACCACAAATTGGTATTAATAAAAAAATGCTTGTTATTTTATCTTATGATGAAGAAGGTCATCTTCATTTTTATCCAATGGTAAATCCTAAATTAATTAGTTATTCTGAAGAAAAAACTTATTTAGATTGTGGAGAAGGATGTTTATCTGTTGATAGAGAAGTAAATGGGTATGTCCATAGAGCAAAAAGAGTTACTGTTGAAACATATTTATATTGTGAAGGTGAATTAAAACACGTAAGACTAAGACTTAAAAATTATATTGCTGTTGTGTTCCAACATGAATATGATCATTTAAATGGGGTTTTATTTGTTGATAGAATTAATAAAAATAATCCTTTTGAAGTTGTTCCTAATTCAACTCCTGTTAAATTTTCATCAGATGAAGAATAAAAAATAAGAACTTGTATTATTATATTGAAATGGTAAAATAAACGTAGACACAAAAAAACGTGTTTACGTTTTTTATTATGTTATAATAAAATAAAGGAGATGATAATATGGCAAGACCACAAGGTAGAAAAAATAGAGAATGGTCTAAAGAACAAAAATATGAAAT
>JAZKYN010000154.1:0-23046 GCA_045612145.1 Bacilli bacterium | reverse complement strand
GAAAAATAATAAAAATAAAATAAAGAGTAAATTATCAATATTATTAAAATTAATACGTCAAAAAGGAACTAATCGAAAAAATTAGTTCCTTTTCAAATTCTTTTAAGAAAGTTCATAAAATCTTTTAAGATATAATCAATAATTTTATCTTAAAACCTCAAAAGATTTTACAGAACCTATTTTCTCATTTCTGCTAAGTCAAAAATTAATTTTTCTGTTTTTTCCCAACCTAAACAAGGGTCTGTAATTGATTTACCATATACACCATCTTCTACTTTTTGGCATCCATCTTCAATATATGATTCAATCATTAAACCTTTTACAAGATTTTTAACATCTTCATTTTGGTTAGTACTATTTATAATTTCTTTTGCTATTCTAACTTGTTGATCCCATTTTTTGTTTGAGTTAGCATGGTTAACATCGATAATTACTCCTGGATTTACAAGTTTTGATTCTTTGTATGAGTTAACAAGTTCAATTAAATCTTCATAATGATAGTTAGCGTGAGATCTTCCAAGTTTATCTACATATCCTCTTAAGATAGCATGTGTCATTGGATTACCTTGGCTTACAACTTCCCAACCACGATAGATAAATGTATGTGAATGTTGTGCAGCATAAATTGCGTTCATCATTACTGAAACATCACCACTTGTTGGATTTTTCATACCAACAGGAATGTCAAGTCCACTTGCTGTAAGTCTGTGTTGTTGGTCTTCAACTGATCTTGCGCCAACAGCAACATATGATAATAAGTCAGATAAGTATCTGTGATTTTCAGGATATAGCATTTCATCTGCACACGAGAAGCCAGTTTCTTTTAAAGCTTTCATGTGAAGTTTTCTGATTGCAATTAATCCTTTTAACATATCAGGGTTTGAAAGTGGATTTGGTTGATGTAACATCCCTTTGTATCCAGCACCAGTTGTTCTTGGCTTGTTTGTATAAATTCTTGGAATAATAACAATTTGATCTTTCACTTTATTTTGAACTACTCTAAGTCTTTTAATATAATCAATTACTGCATCTTCTCTATCTGCAGAACATGGTCCAATAACTAAAATTAATTTGTTGCTTTTTCCCAAAAATACATCTTGTATTTCTTTATCATTCTTTTCTTTAATTTCTTTTAACTCTTCACTTAAAGGATATAATTCTTTAATTTCTAATGGAGTTGGAAGTTTTCTTAAAAAATTCATATTCATAATGCGTCACCTACTTATCAAAATAACTTCTATTTAATGTTGATAATTTCATTATTTCTTTCATTTTATCAACATCATCGTTTTCGATAGTTTTTTTCAATACTTCAAATTTCTCTAAAAATAAATTCATTTGAAGTAATAATTCTTCTTTATTTAATAAGAATAATTCACTCCACATGTTTTCATTAATTTTTGCGATTCTTGTTAAATCTCTAAAAGAGTCTCCGGTATATTTTACTAAGTGTTTTGATTCTTTACATGTCATTAAGCTTATTGCAATACAATGCGTTAATTGAGATAAAAATCCAATCATTTCATCATGTTGTTCCATTGATAAGATTTCAATATTTTTAAACTCTAATTCTTCTGCAATTTTCTTTACAACATTTATGGCATGTTCTGTTGAATTATCGCTTGGAGTGATAATATAATTTGCATTTTTAAAAATATCTTTGTTACTGTTTTGAACACCATATATTTCACGTCCTGCCATAGGATGTCCACCTATAAATTCTATATCATTTCTTAGTATTGGTTTAAGTTCATTGTATAGCCATTTTTTTATCCCAGTAGCATCTGTTAAAATAGCACCTGTTTTAAAGTATTTTTGATTTTCTTTTATCCATTCAACTAAAACATGTGGATATAAAGCAAATATAATTATATCAAATGTTTCTAAAAATTCTTTTTTAATAATAGTTGTCCCATCAACTATTATTTTTTTATTTATTGCAAAATCAATTGATTCTTGTGATTTATCGATTGCATATACTTGATACCCTTTATTTGTTAATCCTTCAGCATATGATCCACCGATTAATCCAAGACCTACAATTAATATTTTATCTGTCTTCTTCATTATTAACCTCTATTCCCAATCCTTTTAAATCATCAAAAAATTTTGGATAACTTTTTGCTACATCTTCTACATTTTCAATTGTTCCTGAAAATTTTGTTAATAAGATTGATAGCATCATTATTATTCGATGATCTTTATGCCCTTCTAATGTTGTTGTTGGTTTATGAAGGTTATCATTTTTGATGATTACTTCATTTCCGTAATCCTCAACTTCTATTCCAAATTTCTCTAATTCTTTCTTTACGTCTTCTACTCGATTACTTTCTTTTACTTTAAGTCTTTCTGTATTGATAAAATGAGCACCATAATGAATCCCACTAAAACCAAATAAAATTGGTCCCAAATCAATACAGTTACTTATATCTATTGTTTGGTAACCTTTTGATAATTTATCAAATAGTTCTTTATAAACTTTATCACCTTGTAAAGAGTTTTTATTTAATCCAAGTAATTCTACATTTCCACCAATATAATTAAGTGCATCAATAAATGCAGCATTAGAATAATCTCCTTCTACTGTATAAGTACCACTTTTATATTGTTGATTTCCTAATACTTTATATTCATTGTTACTTTTTTCTACTTTAACATTTACATTTTCTAATACATCAAGTGTTATATCTACATATGATTTACTTGCAAGGTTATTTGGAACTATTATTGTGCTATCTTCATTTAATAATGATGTTGCAAATAATAGTCCTGTAATATACTGACTACTTATTGTATTTTCGATAACAAATGTTCCAGGTTTTAATTGTCCTGTAATAATTATGTTATTTTCGTTTTTTTCAAACTTTATATCTTGATTTTTTAACAGTTCGATATAAGTGTCAATACCTCTTTCTATTAGGCGTTTTGAGCCTGTAAATAGTAGTTTTTTACCAGTTGTTAAGGCAATTGGAATCATAAAGCGTAGTGTTGATCCACTTTCTAAACAGTTAAATTCAAGCGTATTTGGAAGTTCTGTATTACTTTTATTTATTATAATTTGATTATCTTTATAATCTAAAACATATCCTAATGTTTTTAAACAATTAATTGTTGCGATAATATCATTACTTAGTTCAATGTTTTTTACAATAGATTCTTTATTTGAAAATGCAGCTGCGATTAATAATCGATGAGCATAACTTTTTGATGGTGGTACAGTTATTGTACCATTTGCAATACTTTTGTTAATTGTTAATCGCATAGTCTTCTCCTTATTTATTTAGTAAATAATCGATTGCTTCAATATAACCATTGAAGCCATGTCCTTTAATTGTTTTTTCTGCAACAAGTGAGATGTAACTGTGTTTTCTAAATTCTTCTCTTGTTGCAATATCTGAAATATGCACTTCAACTGTTGGAATATTAACTGCTTTTAAAGCATCAAGAATTGCAACACTTGTGTGTGTGTATCCAGCTGGATTAATTACAATTCCTTCAACTTTATCAAAGTATGCTTGTTGTATTTTATCAACAAGTGAACCTTCACTATTTGATTGGTATATTTCAATATCAATATTATCTTTTTTTGCTTTTTCATTTATTAAAGCACATAAATCATTATATGTATTTGATCCATATATTGATGGTTCTCTTATTCCTAAGAAATTTAAATTAGGACCATTTAATACTAATATTTTCATTATTTTACCTCATTAATAATTTTGTTTATAGTATCTTCTAATTTATCATTGTTTTCAACAATTATATCTGCTGATGTTTTATAAATATTGTATCTTTGTTGATATAGTTTTTCTAAATCAGTTCTATTACTTGATAAAGGTCTTGATGATGTTGTAATAAGGTTTTCTAGTGATCTATCAATAAATACGATTGTTGCATTTTGTTTTAATCGTTTTATATTGATTTCTCTTTTTATTACTCCTCCACCTGTTGAAATAATTTTATTATTTAATTTTGAGACATTTTTAGTTACTTCTTCTTCAATATCTCTAAAATCATTTTCATTATCTTTTGTAAGAAAATTACTAATAGGCATATTGATTTTTTCTTCTATCAATGAATCTGTATCAACATATTCTTTATTTAATAATTTAGAAAGTTCAATACCTATTGTTGTTTTACCAGATGATGGCATTCCTATTAATACAATATTTTCTTTTTGTTTTTTGATAATATTGTATATTCTATCAATTTCTTTTTCTAAGATTTCTTCATCTAAAAAGATTCCAGCCGCATATACTGCTTGTGCAACAAGCATATATAATCCACTTACTGCTTTTATTCCTTTTTTTAAAGCATTTGAAACAATAGTTGTTCTTATAGGATTATATACAACATCAACAACAGCTTCTAAATTTTTAAATAAATCAATATTAACAATACATCCATCATTATCTGGATACATTCCACATGGAGTTGTATTTACAATTACTTCTGAGTCAGTATGATATTTTAATGCTTCATCATATGTAATGACATTTTCATCTTTATTTAAATCAACAATAATTATTTCTTTTACTTCTAAGTCTTTTAAAACAGTTCTTGCTGTTTTTGATGTCCCACCATTTCCAAGAAGTAAAACTTTTTTATTTTTTACATCAATGTTATTTATTTCTATTAGACTTTTTAAACCATAGTAATCTGTGTTATAACCATATAATTTGTTGTTTTTATTTACAATTGTATTAACTGCACCAATAGATAATGCTTTATCATCAATATAATCTAAATAAGGAATTACTTGTTGTTTGTAAGGAATTGTAACATTTATTGCATTAAATGTTTTTTCTTTCATGAAACTATCTAGGTTTTCTTTTGCTATTTCACATATTTCATATTTGTATTTTCCTAGCATTTCATGAATTTCTTTTGAGAAACTATGTCCTAAGTGTTCTCCGATTAGTCCATATTTCATATTATTCACCAAATTTTAAAAAGTCATTTCCATATCTTGTTGCTAGCATATCACAAATCACAATTGCAAGAAGACTATCAACAACTACTGACATTCTTCTAATGATTGCAGGATCATGTCTTCCATTAATTTTTAATGTTGTGTTTTCTTTTTTTACAAAATCAATTGTTTCTTGTTCTAAGCTAATAGAAGGTGTTGGTTTTACTGCAAGGTTAAATACAATTGGCATTCCATTTGTAATTCCACCATTAATTCCACCATTATTATTTGTCTTTGTTTTTACAGTTTCATTTTCAATGTAAAATTCATCGTTTGATGTTGAACCAGTTAAATCTTTATATGAGAAACCTGCTCCGAATTCAATTCCTTTTACACCACCAATTGAAAACATTGCGTTTGCAATTTGTCCTTCAACACTTGAGAACCATGGTTCTCCAAGACCAACAGGAAGGCCTGTAATGGCTGTTTGTAGGATTCCACCTATTGAATCGTTGTTACTTGCAACATTCTTTATTTCTTCTGTTATTAGATTTTCTATATCATTTAAAACAGGAAATTCTTTATTTTCAAGATTCTTTAAATCTTCTTCAATATTTTCGAATTTACGATCAGATGTTTTTCCACATTCTAAAATATGAGTTCCAATATAAATATTTCTTTCTTTTAAAGCTTTGATTAAAATTGATCCAATCGCAACAATCGGTGCTGTAATTCTACCAGAGAAATGTCCCCCTCCACGATAGTCATTATAACCATTATATTTAACATATGCTGTGTAATCAGCATGTGACGGTCTTGCTATATATTTCATTGAATCGTAATCTTTACTTTTAATGTTGGTATTTTCAATTAAAATTGTAAGTGGAGCACCTGTTGTATATCCATTAAATACACCACTTATTATTTTATAGTTATCATTTTCAACTCTTGGAGTTTCGATATTTGATTTTGGTCTTCTTTTTGATAATTGTTTTTCGATAAATTTATCATCAACTTTTATACCTGGACAAATTCCATCTAAGGTAGCGCCAATAACTTCATTATGACTTTCACCAAAAAGTGTTAAAGTTAAGTTTGTTCCTAATACATTTCTCATAACAAAACTCCTATAGATATTCTAAAATATCATTTAGTAATATTTTCTTAATTTCGTATTTACCAATTTCATCAACTCTTATTATTGAAATATAGTCTCCACTTCTTTTTTTATCAAGTGTTATATATTTAAATAATTGGTCTTTTGATAAATTGTTTCCAGTTGGTAAATCGTATTTATTTAATAAATTTAAAATTTCTTCTTTAACTTCGTCACTTGACATATAAAGCATACCAATTCCTACAGCTTCACCATGTAAGATATCTTTTAACATTCCACTACTTTCAATTGCATGACCAATTGTGTGACCAAAGTTTAAAATTTTTCTAATATTCTTTTCTTCAGGATCTAGTTCTACAACTTCTTTTTTTATTTTTAATGCTTCAATAATTATAGTTTCTAAATCTTCAAATAAGTCTTTTGAGTTTTTTATAAAATCAAATAATTCTTTATTTGATGTTGAAGCCATTTTAATTACTTCTACAAGTCCTGAATGAAGTTGTCTTTTATCTAGTGTTGTTAATACTTCTTTATCAATTACAACTTTTGATGGAGCATAAAATGCACCCACGATATTTTTTACACCATTTTTATCAATTGCTGTTTTACCACCAATTGAAGAATCAACTTGTGAAAGAAGTGTTGTTGGTATATTATAAAAAGTTATTCCACGCATATATGTGCTAGCAACAAAACCAGCTAAATCTCCTACTACTCCTCCTCCGCATGCAACGATTGCATCTGTTCTTGAAAATGAGTGATCAATTAAATAATCAAGTATCTTTTCAAAGTTTTCAAATGATTTACTAGTTTCACCTTGTGGTATTGTATAAATATAAGCTTCTTTGGCTTTTTCAGCAATCATTTGTGAATAGATTGTTGGAACACCACTATCAGTTAAAATTAATACTTTTTTATTTAAATCTAGATGTTGTTCAATTTCTTTTAATGCGTGTTGTTTTATAACTACATCGTATTTTTTATCTTTCATTGTAATTGGTAAAATCATATTACACCTCTATTTTTCAGTATTATATAAATAAGTACCTACTAATTTTAATTCATCACAGAATATTCCTAATGCTTTTATCATTTCTTGTCCAGCTTCTGAATTCGGATTTCCTTCAAGTTCTACATAGAAATAATAATTCCACATTAATTCTTTCATTGGTCTGCTTCTTAAACTTCTCATATTAAATCCATATGATCCTATAATATTAAGAGTTTTTGCAAGCGAACCAGCTTCATTTTTTACAGTAAACATTAATGTAAAATGTTGTCCCATAACTACTTTTTTATCAGTTTTGTGAAGACTTCTAGAGAATGCTCCAAATCTTGTTGTATTATTTGGACTTGAATTTATATTTTTTTCAATAACTTCTAAGTCATATATTTCAGCAGTTATGCTATTTGCGATTGCGGCAAGAGTTTTATCATTTTTCTCTGATACTAGTTTTGCGGCAACAGCTGTATTATTAGCTTCAATTTGTTCATATTTATTATCGTGAATATATTTTGCACATTGAGCAAGTGCTTGTGGATGACTTATAACAGTTTTAATATCTTCTTTTTTAGCGCCTTTAACAGCAACTAAATTTTGATTTACATCAAGTTCAATTACTTGGTTAATATAAAGGTTTCCTGAAAACATTAAATCCATTACAAGACCTACATCACCATTATAACTATTTTCAAGTGGTAAGATACAAGTATCTACTTCGCCATTTTCTACAGCTTTATATGCAGATTCAAAATCAGGATACGCAATATATTTTGAGTTAGGAAACATTTTAATTGCTGCAGCATGTGCAAATGCTCCTTCAACTCCACTATATGCAACTTTTAATCCATCAATTAATCTTGATTGATAGTTTTTTGATTCATCCATTAAATTTTGTAAAAATCTTACATAATATTCTTTGATAATATCATTGTTGATATATTGTGAATTTCTATTAATTACTTCCTTTTCTCTTTTTGCATCGAAAATAGGAAGTGCAAATTTCATTTTATAATCTGCAACTTCTTTTGCTAAATTCATTCTTTCTTCGAATAAAGAAGCCATTTCTTTGTCTATGTTATTTATTTTTTTTCTTACGTTGTCTAATTCACTCATACTAACTCCTTATATTCGTCTATTAATTTTTTAAATGCAGGTAATGATTTTATAATTTGTTCTTTTGATACACAATATGCAATTCTAATATAACCTGGATATCCAAATGAATCACTTGGAACAAGTAATAGTTCATATTTTTTTGCAAATTCAGAAAATTTTAATGCATCACTATCAAGTGATTTTATAAATAAATAGAATGCTCCATCAGGTTTTATTATTGTATAGCCATATTTTGTTAATTCATTATATAAGATATCCCTGTTTTCTTTGTATACATTTAAATCACTAGTATGACCTAAACATTTTGAAATCATATATTGAAATAAACTTGGTGCACAAACATATCCAAGTGATCTTGCGGCACCAGCTATTGCCTTATATACTCTTTGTGCTTGTTTACAAGTTGGATTAACTATTACATATCCTATTCTTTCACCAGGAAGAGAAAGTGATTTTGAAAATGAATAACAAATAATAGTATTATCATAATAATTTGTAACAAATGGTATTTTTATATCATCATATACTAATTCACGATAAGGTTCATCAGATATTAAGAAAATTGTATTATTATATTCTTTGTTCTTTTTATTAATTATTTCAATTAGTTTTTTTAATTCATTTTCATTAATTACTTTACCAGTTGGATTATTTGGCGAATTAATAATTATTGCTTTCGTGTTTTTATTAATTGTTTTTTCTAATTTTACAAAATCTATTTCAAAAGAAGGTTCAATACATTTTACAATTTTTAATGTACCACCTGCTTTTTCAATAAATACTTTATATTCTGGAAAGAATGGTGCAAAACAAATTACCTCATCATTTGGATTTATAATTGCATTTAAAGAAGATGTAAGTGATGCAGCAGCTCCTACTGTTAAATAAACAAGATCACTTGTAAGTTTTGTATTATATTCTTTGTTTAAATAGTTAACAATATCTTCTCTTACTTTTAAGTCCCCTGATGCTGATGTATATCCATGTAATATTGTTGAATCAACATTAGTTAGCAAGTCAATTAATGTTTCATTTACAATTGATGGTGATGGAACACTAGGATTTCCTAAACTATAATCAAAAACATTATCTTCACCAATATCTTGTTTTCTTTTTTTACCATATTCAAAAAGTTCTCTTATTGATGATGATTTTGAACCTAGTTCATACATTTTTTCGTTAATCATAGTAACTCTTCTTTCTAGAATTTTTGTATATTATAACATATTTTTTATTTTTTATCAATTAATTTTGTTTTTAGTTATACTTTTTAATAAAAAATGACTTCCTCATTTCATTGAGAAAGTCATTAGTTTTACAGTTCTAATTGGAATGCATCTCTTGTTTCCATATTTTTTTCATGCAAATAAATTACACCACAATATTTAAAATTATGTTTTTCTAACATTTTTTTCATGTGAATATTATTTTCATGAGTATCAATTTTAATGTTTTTAAAATTATTTTTTAATGCAAATTCTTTTGCAAAAGTTATAAGTTTACTACCAAGTCCTTGATGTAAATATTCTTTCTTTACAGCAATTCTATGTATTGTAATATAAGGATCATTATTTAACCATTTTCCATCAATTACATTATAATCTAGTTCTTCTTTTGTAAGCACTGTCATTACACCAGCAATAACATTATCCACTAAAAGAACAAAGATAGTATTTTCTTCTAAATCTTCTTTATACGTTATTTCGCTAGGATAATTATCTTTCCATTGAAATGTCTTATCATTTGCAAATTTTATTCTTGCGTCAGCATAAATTTCTAAAACATTATTTAAATCATTTATATCAGCTTTTCTAATTGTTATCATATTTCACCATTAACCTAAAATCACATCAAGTATCATCATGAATGAAAAACCAATTGCAAAAAATATTGTCCCTATATGTGAATGTTCACCTTCAGTCATTTCTGGGATTAATTCTTCAACTACAACATATAACATTGCACCAGCAGCAAAACTTAAGAAGTATGGAAGAGTTGGCGCAATAAATGATGCAAGTAACATTGTAAGTGCAGCAGCAACTGGTTCTACAAGACCCGATAAAACACCGATAATAAATGCTTTAGATTTTTTCATTCCACAATTTCCAAGAGGAATTGATATAATTGCTCCTTCAGGGAAGTTTTGAATTGCAATACCAATTGCAAGAGCTATTGCTAAAGTAATTGAAATGTGTGAATCTGAATTTGTTGCAGAAGCTAGTACAACACCAACTGCCATACCTTCAGGTAAATTATGTAGTGCTACAGCAAGTCCCATTTTTGCAGTTTTTCCTATATTACATCTTAAACCTTCTGAACTGTCTTCGTTAACATGTTGATGGGGAATTATTTTATCTAGTAACATTAAAAAAATAAATCCAATCCAAAGTCCAATTAAAATAGGCACAAAAGAAAGTTTCCCCATATCTTCTGTATTTTCAAATGCAGGAAGTATTAAACTCCAAATTGTTGCAGCAACCATGACTCCTGCTGCAAATCCAGCAAATGCTCTTTGAACATTACTTGACATATTTTTCTTAAAAATAAATACACATGCTGATCCAAGTATTGTACCAACAAAAGGAATAAATATACTAAAAATTGTTTCAATCATAAAGTTTCTCCTTTTTAACTTGTAAATATTATACTAAATTTTTAATATTTAATCAAATTATAAAAAAAAGTTTGTACAATGTACAAACTTTTAATAGTAATGTAAACAACTAAATGGAAAACATAAGCTGTAAATAAATAGGTGGATATCCACTGATTTGTTTACAGAGCCATTTTTTTAAAATATAATTATTTTATTTATAAAAAAGATTTTAACTATGAATTATTCCCATTCAATTGTTCCTGTAGGCTTAGGAGTTATGTCAATTAACACACGATTAATTCCTACTACTTCATTCAACATTCTATCTCTTATCTTAAATAAAATGTCATATGGAATCTCTTCAACAGTAGCCATTGTTGCATCAACTGAGTTAACTGCTCTGATTACAACAAAGTATAAATATGTTCTTTTTTCATCTTTTATACCTACTGTTCTATAGTCTGGAACTACTGTAAAGTATTGCCATACTTTTTCATTTAAACCATATTTTTTGAATTCTTCTCTTAAAATTGCATCTGATTCTCTAACAATTTCAAGACGTTCTTTTGTAATGATACCAGGACATCTAACACCTAAACCAGGGCCTGGGAATGGTTGTCTAAATACTAAATCATTAGTTAAACCAAGAGCTAAACCAATTTGTCTAACTTCATCTTTATATAATAATCTAACTGGTTCAACAAGTTCAAAGTTTAATTCTTCAGGAAGTCCACCAACATTGTGATGAGCTTTAATACCTTTACTTTCTGTTATATCAGGGTAAATTGTTCCTTGTGCAAGGTATTTTATACCTTCAAGTTTTTTAGCCTCATTAGCAAAACATGTAATAAATTCATTCCCAATAATCTTTCTTTTTTGTTCTGGGTCGCTTACGCCTGCTAATTTTTCTAAAAAATAATCTTGTGCGTCAACATAAATAAGATTTAGATCAAGTTTTCCTTTAAATAAATTTAATACTTCTTCACTTTCATTTTTGCGAAGTAATCCATGGTTAACATGAACACATATTAAATTTTTACCAATTGCTTTATTTAATAATGCAGCAACAACACTTGAATCAACACCACCAGAAAGTGCTAGAATAACTTTATCATCTTTAATTTGTTCTCTTAATTCTTTTATAGATTGTTCAATAAATTTGTCAGCTAATTCTTTATTTGTAATTCTGACAAAATTTGGATCACGAAAATTTTTCATATTTATTACCTTTCTTCACGGAAATAGTTAACACCAAGTGATTGTGGTGGTTGACTATTTTTATTATTTAATACAGATGTAACAATTAAAACAATAACGGTAACTACATACGGAAGTATATCAAATAGTTTTATTTGAACATTAGATACATTAATAAAACTTGGTAAAATATACAATCCGCCAAATAATATAGAACCGAATATTCCTATTGTTGGTTTCCACATAGAGAATATTACAAGTGCCACAGCCATCCATCCAAATGCTTCTATAGCAGCTTCAACAAATGTTGTACCACCACTTCTATCCATTACATAATATAAACCACCAATTCCAGCAATTCCACTTCCGATAAGAATAGCTAAATATTTATATAATGTAACGTTAATACCTTGAGCATCAGCAGTTTGTGGTGATTCACCTATGCTTCTTAAGAATAATCCTTTTCTTGATTTATTTAAAAAGATAGAAATTAAAATAGCTAAAGCAAATGCAATATATACAAGTATTCCATGTGATAAGAAGATTTCTCCAAACCATCCTAATTTATCATAATTTGAAAACAATTTACTAATACTTCTGCTTGCTAATGTTAAATTGGATTGGTCAATATTTGAACCAATAAATTTCATACAACCTACACCAAATGTTGTAAGTGCAAGTCCTGTAACGTTTTGATTTGCTTGGAATGTAACTGTTAATATAGCATATATTAATCCACCAAGTGCAGCAAACAAGAAAGAAAATGTAATTGAGAATAATATTAAAAATATAGGAACTATATTTTCAACAGTAAACAAAGCAATATACCAATTTACTCCAAGTACTCCACCAAGAGCACCTAAACACATTATACCAGGGATTCCTAAATTTAAGTTTCCACCTTTTTCAATAATAGTTTCACCAATTGAACCATAAAGATAAACAACTCCCATAGAAATTGCGGCTACTAAAAATGGTACTAACATTCTTCAACACCTTCCTTTCCATTGTGTTTTTTTCCAAGTAATTTATTTTTTATTTTCATTACTTTAATATACAATTGATTTTGTTCATTAAATTTAAGTTTAAATCTTATAAAGAATTCACTTATTAAAATAGCAAAGAATATTAAGCCAATAATTACATTTGATAAATCATTATTTCCTAATCTATATGTTGATGATACCTTGGATGTACCAAGAGTTAAGAACGCAAGAACAAATGATATACCAGCCATTATTATTGGATTAAAGTTTGCTAACCAAGCAACAAGAATAGCAGTAAAACCTAATGAACCACATGTATTTTTATCAATAGATTGATTGATTGCTGAAGCATATAAGAATCCGATAATACCACAAATAATACCTGAAACAATAATTGTACGAATTATAATCTTTTTTGTATTCATACCAACGTATTTTGCAGTATTTATACTATCACCTACAACACTAATTTCATACCCTTGTTTTGTTTTTTTCATATAGAAATATATTAGAGTTGTAATAACAATAATAATTACAATTGGTAAGAAATATTTATCTAAAACAGTTGGCATCCAACCTGATTCAGTTGCAGAATTGATGATACCTGGAGATTCTTTTTTACCTTGAGCAAGAATATAATTTATGTAACTTACAAGTCCTGCTGCAATGTAGTTCATCATTAATGTAAATAATGTTTCATTAGTATTAAAGAACACTTTGAAAATTGCAGGAATAACAGCCCAAATAACACTCACTAATATACTAGCAAATAACATTAGAATAATTAATAATGTATTGTTCATTGAACTTTTTGTTGCAAAATTATTTAGATAAAACATTAGAACAATTGATACTAAAGCCCCCATTAATACTTGGCCATTTGCGCCCATATTCCAATATTTCATTTTAAATGCAGGAACAATTGCAATACCAAATGCAAGTAGTAAACATGCATCCATAATTAATCTCCATGGTCTAATTAATGCCCCAGAGAATAAAGTGCCGATTATTTCAAAATAGTTTTCTTTTATAATAAAGAAACAAAATAACATTGATAATAAAAATGTAAATATAAATGTAGCAATTCTAATTATAATAGCTTTATATGTTGGTAATTTATCTCTTTTTAAAACAGAAACGAGTGGCGTTCTTATTTTTTTATCTTCCATCATTAAAACTCCTTTCTAATTAGTACTTTCATTTTTATTAATTAATGAATCTTCAGCATATCCATAATTTTTTTCAGGATATAATTCAAGTAAATTTTTTGCTCCAGTCATCATTAATCCAATTTCTTCTTTTGTTGTATTTTTTGTATGAACAATACCCATGTTCTTACCTTCACATAAAACCATGATTTTATCACAGAATGTTAATAATACGTCAAGGTCTTCACCAATAAATAATATTGCAGTATTTTTAGCTTTTTCTTCATTTAAAATATCATAAATCATATATGAAGAGTTAATATCTAAACCTCTTACAGGATATGCTGTAATGATAACATTAGGGTTAGTTCCAATTTCTCTTCCTAAAAGTATTTTTTGAATATTACCCCCACTTAAATTCTTAACTGGTGCATCTACAGATTCAGCTGCAACATTGTATCTTTCCATTACTTCAAGAGCATTTGCTCTTGCTGTTTTACGATCAACAAAGATTCCTTTTGATTGTCTATAATTTTTCAACAGAAGATTATCTACAATTGATAAGTTTGGCGCAAGTCCAAGTCCTAATCTATCTTCAGGAATAAAGCTCATTCTAATACCAATTTCTTTAATTTGATCAAAACTATATCCAACAATTGATTTACCAAAATGACTAATTTCACCTTTATAATTTCTTAAACCAACAATTGCTTCACAAAGTTCCTTTTGACCACATCCAGCAATTCCAGCTACACCAAGAATTTGACCACCTCTTAAGAAGAAATTTAAATCTTGAATCGCTTTTGTTCCATCATCTTTTAATACATTTAAACCTCTAATTTCTAACGTAGGAGATGTTGCATCTTTACGTAATCTTTCTAGTTTTAAATCTACAGTATTACCAACCATGTAATTTGTAAGTTCTCTTTCATCAGTATCTTTAGTATTTAAAGTACCAACATATTCACCTTTACGTAAAATTGAAACTCTGTCAGAAACACTTAATACTTCATTTAGTTTATGTGTAATGATAATGATAGATTTATTATCTTCTCTCATTTTACGAATAACATTGAATAGTTTTTCAATTTCTTGAGGCGTTAAAACTGCAGTAGGTTCATCTAATATTAATATATCAACCTCTCGATATAATACTTTTATAATTTCAACAGTTTGTTTTTCAGATACAGACATATTGTGGATTTTTTTCTTTAAATCAATTTTAAATCCGTATTTTTCAGCAATACCTGAAGCTTTATCTAAAGCATCTTTTAAACTAACTTTTTCTTTTAACCCCAGAATAATATTTTCAAGAGCTGTAAATGTATCAACTAATTTAAAGTGTTGATGTACCATACCAATTCCATAAGAAAATGCATCTTTTGGAGAATGTATATGAGCTAATTTAGAGTTAATGTAAATTTCACCTTCATCAGGTGTATAAATACCTGATAAAACGTTCATTAGTGTAGTTTTACCTGATCCATTTTCACCTAAAATAGATAATATTTCTCCTTTATATAAATTAATATTTACATTTTTATTAGCATATACACCTTTAAAATGTTTTGATATATTCTTCAATTCTAATTTGATTTCTTTGTTTTTCATATATCTTACTCCTATGAAAATCTATTATATAATATAGAAAGGCAGAAAATTAATTTCTGCCTTTTTTTACTTGTACTATTCGTTTAATTCAGTAATTCCATCGATTCTTAAATCAAAACATGGAGCAGAACGATATTCAGATTCATGGAAATATCCATTGCTGATAACTTCTGTTTCTGGTTTGAAATCGCCGAAATCATCAACGTCAGCTAAATAGCTTGTTAAGTGTTCTCCACCAACTGTGAATGTTGATGTATCAAATACATGTAATGTACCAGCATTTAATGCTGCGATTGCTGCATCTAAAGCTTCTTTAGTTCCAGGAGCAACATTTTGTCCTAAATCATCTAATTTAACTGAACCAGTAGCAATTGTACCAGTGTAGTCTTTCGCAGTTACATTTTTACCATTCATTTTTGCAGAAATCATTTCTACATAATATGGAGTCCAGTCAATTTTACTTGCAACGATATAAGTGTTAGGACATTTTTTAGCAGTTGAACCATTGTAAGCAACGTTAGGAACATTTAATGATTCACAAGCTTCAGGAGCACCATAAGAGTCAGCATGTTGGCTAATTAAAACACATTTGTCAGTTTTAATTAAAGCTTCTGCAGCTGATTTTTCTTTATCATAATCATACCAAGATGAAGTATATCTAACTTTCATTGTTGCACTTGGGCAAACACTTCTTGCACCTAAGAAGAATGAAGTGTAACCAGAAACAACTTCAGCATAAGGGAATGCACCAACATAACCAATAATTGCTTCTTCTGCAGTAATTTGATTGTTAGCAATCATTTCATTTAATTTCATACCTGCAGCGATACCAGCAAGATATCTACCTTCATAAATAGATGCGAAAGCATTGAAATAATTATCTAAATTTTCAGTATGTGCTTTTGTACCTGTAGAATGGCAGAACCATACATCTTTATTTTCTTTTGCAGCTTTAATCATATAATCTTCATGACCGAAAGAATCAGCAAATACGATATCACATGTTTGAGCAAGTTCAGATGCTTTTTCATAACATGTTTGGTCTTCACCAATACCAGTAACTAATTCTAATTGACTTTCTTCTAATCCTAATTCAGCTAATGCTCTATACATTGAGTCAATAAAGTTTTTATCATAAGTTGAACTATCATCATGTAAACAAATTAATCCAACTTTAAATACATCTTTTTTCTCTTTACAAGATACAAGACATAATACAGAAACTAAACTTAATACAAAAACAATAAATAAATTAAATAATTTTTTCATAATACCTCCGATTTTAATTAAATATTATTTTTTTATTTTCTATTTCTTTGATGCTAGCTAAAGCTTTCACCTTGTAGCCTTTATTTCTTAATGTGTTCCCACCATTTTGGTATTCTTTTTCTACTTGGACAACACATCCTACAACAGTGGCATTGCACTGTTCGACAATACTGATTAAACCTTCTAAAGCCTTCCCATTTGCAAGAAAGTCATCTACTATCAGCACTTTTTCATTTTCTTTAATATAATCTTTTGGAACAATTATGTTATTTTCAGTTTGATGTGTATATGAAAAAACTTTTGCACTTACAACATCTCCTGAAACATTAGATGTTTTATTCTTTTTAGCAAATACAAAAGGTACTTTATATTCAATACCAACTGCACATGCAAATGCTATACCAGATGCTTCAATTGTTAAAACTTTTGTAATTTCTTCAGGAAATTCTTTTTTAACCTCTTTAGCCATTTTTATTAATAATTCTGTATCTACTTGTTGATTTAAAAAACTTCCTATTTTTATAATATCTTTATCTAGTAATATCCCATCTTTTAAAATTCGATCTTCTAGTTCTTTCATAAAAATCCTCACAAAAATAAAAAATTCGATAGTACAACTATCGAAAAAAGCAAAAATTTGCACACTAAAAAATGTACACAATTATGTTCTTCAATAGTCGTGTTTAGGCAACACGGTAGAAACTCCTTCGCCATAATATGAAGGTATATATTGAATCATTAATATTTACACAAATATTATATCATAATATTTTTTTTATGTCTTTTTTTATACATTGAAAACGATTTCTGAAATAAAAAACGATAGTCTTTGACTATCGTTTCAAACTTTTTTACATAAGAACAACTAAATTTATTTATTATTTAAGCTATTATATAAATTACAAATTTGTTCTACACAAATATCAATACCAACTGATGAATCAATAGATAAACTATAATTTCGAGAGTCACCCCATTTTTTACTTGATATATTTCTGTAGTAAGCAGCTCTTGCATTATCAGTTTTTCTAATGTTTTCTAAAGCAGCTTTTTCATCATCACCATACATTTCCATTATGTTTTTAATTTTAAAATTATCAGTTGCATATATAAATATATTTAATACATTATCATAATCTCTTAATATATAATCAGATGCTCTACCTACTATTACACATGTACCTTTATCAGCAATTTTTCTAATTACTTTTTCTTGAGCAATAACAGCTTGTGTAACAACGTTTGTACTTAAATACAAATCATATAAAATACTTGGCGCATTGATATTTAAATCTGTTATAAATTCCTTATCTAATCCACTTTCTTTTGCAGCAAGAGCTGTCATTTCTTTATAGTAGAAAGGTATATTTAATTTTTCAGCAACAAGTTTACCTATTTGTTTTCCTTTTGATCCGTGTTCTCTTGAAATTGTTATTATTAAGCCTTTTTGTGTTTCTTTAATAACCTTATCTTCTACTGCTTCTTCTATTTCATCATCTTTTACAGTTTTAAAGAAAGAAACTGTTAAAATTAAAATTACAAATATAGAAATAAAATCAGCTATAGGTGCAGCAAATAAAATACCATTTATTCCACTTCCAGTGTTTTTATTTTCTAAAATAAGTGGTAATAAAATTGCAAGTGGTATAAAACATACAATATCTCTTATAAGTGATGCAACAACAGCATGGATTGATTTACCGATAGATTGGAAAAATATTGCTGTCATTTTGACAAGACACGTTACAGTCATTAAAGATAAATATATTTTAAACGTTTTTTTAGCAAACTCTAGATATAACTCATTTCCACTTCCAAATATATTTATGATTATTTGTGGACATAATTGGAATATTAATGTTGCAATAAATCCTACAATTAAAGTAAATACTAAAACAATCTTATAAGTTTTTTTAACGCGATTCATCTTTCCAGCGCCGTAATTATATCCTAATATTGGTTGTCCGCCTAGAATTATACCAGTAACAATACTACATACAACAGTATAAACTTTTGTTTGAATACTATACACAGAAATTGTAATATCTTTACCATATATTGATAGCTCACCATATTTTGATAAAACTACGTTTGAAACAAGTGTTAATGCAGCAATTGATATTTGTGTAATAAATGTTGATGCTCCAAGAAGTACTAAATTCTTTAAAATATGTTTGTTTGGAATAAAACTTTCTTTCTTTAATTTAAATGTTTTAGGTTTAATAAAATATACAGCACACATTAAAAACGATAATACTTGTCCAATTACAGTTGCCCAAGCAGCACCTTTTATTCCCCATTTGAATACATAAATGAAAAGAGGGTCTAAACCTATATTAATTACAGCTCCAACTAACATTGCAATCATTGCATATTTTGGTGAGCCATCAGCTCTAATCATACTATTCATTACATTCATTAACAAATAAATCACAAAAAATGATGATATGATTGTAAAATACTCAGTTGCCCAATTAATAGTAATATCTGATGCTCCAAATAATCCCATTAAAGGTTTTGCAAATAATATACAAATTAAACTTAATAACAGACTTATAATAATTGTAACAGTTATTCCTGTTCCAACGCTTTTGTGTGCACTTTCTGAATCTTTTCTTCCTGAACAAATACTTAAATATGATGCAGCTCCATCACCAATACACCATGCAAATGCATTAGCAATACAAATTATTGGAAATGATACTCCTGTTGCCGCATTACCATAAAATCCAAGTTCACTATTACCAACGAAAATTTGGTCTACAATATTATATAATGCGCTAATTAAAAGTCCAGTTATACAAGGTATTGAAAATTTAAGTAACAACTTAGAGATTTTCTCTTCTCCCAAATATTTATTAGATAATTCCATAAATCCTCCAAAATAAAAAACTACTATAATAGTTTAAGTCTTTTAAAAACTTATAGTAAACTATTACGGTAGTTTGTAGAAACGCTTCACCCAATTGTGAACATATATAAGTATATTAAATTCTTCAATATTATAACATATTATTATAATATTGTAAAATTATAAGTTTTAAATATTTTTATCTTCTTTCAAGTAAAACAATTGTTTCAACATTTGCTGTATTTGGGAACATATCTAGAGGTTGAATTGCTAATATATGATATTTCTTTTGTAAGTGATTACAGTTTTTCGCAAGTGTTGATGGATTACATGAAACATATACAATTTTCTTAACAGGATTTTTTTGTAAGTAATTTAATAATTTTAATTCCATTCCAGTTCTTGGTGGATCTACAACAAGAACATCTGGAACGAATCCTTCTTCTTCCCATTTAGTTAGATAGTGTAACATACTACCACTATAAAATTTTGCATTTTTTACTTTATTTAATTTTGCGTTTGAATTAGCATTGATAATTGCTTCATTATTATTATCAACACCTCTAACTTCTTTTGCATATTTGCTTAACCAAATACCAATTGTACCTACTCCACAATAACCATCAATTACATTTTCATAACCTTTTAATTTAGCAAGACGTGTTACTTCTGAATATAATTTATTAGTTTGTTCTAGATTTAATTGGAAGAACGCATTTGGTAATAATTCAAATTTAAAATCACCAAGTTGTTCTGTAATTGTTTCTTTACCTTCTAACAAGAAAGTTTCTTGTCCAAAGTTTTCAAGTGAATCTAAATCATTATTTATACTAATATAAACACTAGCAACATTTTCAATATTAATTAGTTCTTTTGCAATGTTAATTGTTCTTTGATCTCTCTTATATAATATTAATGTAACTTGAATTTCACCTGTTAGGTTTGAACTTCTTGCAATAATGTGTCTTAAGATACCTTCTTTAGATTTTGGATTAAATGCGATTACTTGATATTTTGTTAAATGTTCACAAATTTTGTCAACAACTTCTCTTAGATCTTTCTTTTCAACGATACATTCATCGATATAAACAAGTTTATTAGTATCTTGTGCATATAAACCTGTTACAAGTTTTTCTCCATCATATCTAACAGGAAGTTTTACTTTATTTCTATAATAATAAGGAACTTCTTGTGAAATAGTATCTTTTAATAATTTTTCACTTAATTTACCATTATAATATTTTTCGAAAGCTTCTTTTACGATTTCTTTTTTGAAATCACATTGTGTTTCATATTTAACATGTTGTAAATGACATCCACCACATTTTTCATAATATGGACATCTTGGTTTTACTCTGTCAGAAGATTTTTCTCCTTTAATACGAACAAGTTCTGCTTTTGCATATTGTGGTTTTACTTCTGTAATTTTTACTACTGCTTCTTCTTTTGGTAAAGCACCAGGCACGAATACTGCAAGTCTTCTATAGTATCCAATTCCTTCGCCATTAATACCAATTCTTTTAATTGTTAAAAGTATTTCTTGATTTTTAACTAAACTATTTGTAACCATTGCTACACTCCTCCTACAAATTTATACGTATATTATACCACATTTTAATTTTTTAATAAAGTTTAATGGCTATATATTGATATTTTTTTTATTTTATGATATAATATAAATGGAAAGAGGTGTTATTATGGAAAATCAAGTATTAGAAAAAGCCCCTATAAAAGAAACGAATAAAACAAAAAAATTAATTATGATCCTTGGAACACTTTTTGTTTTTGTAGGATTAATTGTATTAGCTATTGTTGTATTTAAACAACCTGTTAAAGTTAATTTTAATGCACCTGGTAATTTAGGGTTTAAATTAGAATCTGCTGTGGCAGATGAAAATGGAAAAATTCAAGTTCCAGATGAAAAATTATTACAAAAAGAACATTACGTTTTCCTTGGTTGGTTTAAAAATGCTGAAGGAAAAGGTGAAGCACTAGATCTTGCAAATATGACATTTACTGAATCAATTGATGTTTATGCTATTTGGGATGTTGTTGAGTATACAATAACATATGATTTAGATGGTGGAAAATTATCAGATGATTTAACTAATCCTGAATTCTACACAGTTTCACATGATAGATTAACAAATAGTGATAATAAAAATAATGATGAAATTTGGCATTTCAATGCTACACAACTTAATAGTTTCATTCAAGAAACAGGTCTTAGATTAAATGAACCACAAAAAGCTGGCAAAACATTTAATGGATGGCAAATTCTTGATGAAAATGGAAATGTTGTTACAGGTGTTACAGTAAATACAATTAGATTAACTCCTGCAGGTAACATTACATTAAAAGCTTTATGGGCATAATAAAAGAGTAGAATTTTCTACTCTTTTTTTTCAACCTTATAAACTATCAACAGTTTTGAATGTGTATCCTTCATTTGTAATTTTATCAATTACAGTGGATAAAGCTTCTTGATTACTACTTGATACACTATGCATTAATATTATTGCGCCATTATGTAAATTATCCATAATCGTTTTTACACAATAATCACTACCACTTTGTTTATCGACTATCCAGTCTTTATATGCTATTGACCAAAATATAGTTTTATAGCCTAACTCTTTTAAATTTAATAATGATGTCCTATCAAATTCACCTTCTGGAGGTCTGAAATAGTGTATCATTTCTTGACCTGTCAGTTTAAAGTATTCATTTTCTAGTTTCTTTAAATCATTATTCAATTCATCTTTTGTTAAATTAGTTATTTTCTTATGTGAATAAGAATGATTACATGCAAGGTGTCCTTCCTGTGAAATTCTTATTACTAATTTTGGAAATCTCTTAACGAAATCTCCTGTAATAAAGAAGGTTGCCTTTACATCTTTTTCTTTTAGTGTATCTAAAATTTTATCAAGTATTCCATTATCATAACCTGCATCAAATGTTAAATATACACTTTTTTCATTTGGCCCTACATAATAACTATTTGTACCTTCTAATATATTTGCATATTTTCCTATTTCAGGTACTACGTGGTTTCCATTTTTTTTAAAACCCCATCCGCTTGCTATGGCGTTTATATTGGTTGATGTGAAAAATATTGTGAACATGACAAATGCAATAATTAATTTTTTTATTAATCTTTTAATAATTACACCTCTTTCATGTCCAAAATTATTATATGTCTTTTTTTATTTTATATACATTATTTTTTAATAAATA
>JAZKYN010000153.1:0-4160 GCA_045612145.1 Bacilli bacterium | reverse complement strand
ACCAAAATGTTTGACTGCATTCAAATGTACATATTTTTAGCACTTAAGTAAGTGCAAAATCTCATATACATAAGTAAAAACACAATTAAATCATGTGTTTACCATAGTATATAATAAAATTATTTAATTAAATTCGTGTTTAATAAGCATTATAAATATAGTTAGTTTATCCTAAACCAACTTTTTGTAATTCACATTTTATATGTTCTTGTGAATTAATAACGTAACGTTGAATTACATCTAATCCAGAGTGTCCAAGATATTTTGCTATAATATCAATAGCTATACCTTGTCTAGCTAAATCACTCGCCATAGACGCACGTATTAAATGACAATGAAGACGATCAATCCCACTAGGTTTTCTTAATTTCTTCATCATGCTTTGTACACCAGATGTTTTCAATCTATGTTTATTTTGTATATCGACAAATAAAGGACTGTTATAATTGTAATCTTTTCTAAGATTCAAATAATCCTTTATTTTATTTTTAGATTCAGTAGAAAAGAAAACGATACGCTCTTTATTTCCCTTCCCTAAGACTTTAATTTCTTTCTTTTTAAAATTAATATCATTAATGTTAATACCAGTTAATTCAGACACACGAACCCCTGTATCCAAGAATAACTGAATAATTGCAGCATTACGTGCTCTCATTGTATTATTTTTTGCAGACGATACTGCATTTAGCACTTGTTTAACTTCATAATCATTTAATGGCTGTTTTACTTTAGAACAGTATTTAATTTGTTCAACCATATCCATTGGATTTTCTGCAATCTTTTTATGTTTTTTAAGTAACCCAAAAATAGAAGATAAGTATCTTCTTTTAGAGTCCATAGTGCATTTACTTACTTCTTTATCTTTTGTATATGGGTATTTTGCAAGAAAGTAAATTACATCATCACTGGTAATCATATTTAATTCTTTATGTACTAAGTCACATAATTGATAAGCAACAAGAAGATATTGTTTAATTGTCTTATGACTTCTTCCAGAACCTAATTTGCACACAGTAAAATATTCTAATAATTCTCTTGTTGTTTCACAAGTACCGACAGAAATTTCTGTAGTTTCAATTTTAGAAATATCATAATTATACAATGTCATTTGAAGTTGACTTTTCAATTTAGTTAATTGATTTTTATCCAACTCATCCATCATACTGTACAATACTGCGTTAATAAGTTCTGTCTTGTTATTCATTTATATTACCTCTCTATATTATTAATTAGTTTATCCTATAATTAATACTATAATACTTATGGTAAAAAATGTCAATTAATAACAGATGATTAAATAATAGTTTACTTATTAGTTCTTTTGTTTGAGCGCACTGGAATGCACTCAAACTTATATATTATATACAAATGATGTGCTTAGGAATGTATATAAATTATGCATTTTCCTAAGTACAACAACACGATCAATTATTTAAACTATTATTTACTAAACGGGTCTACTTGGAATCGAACCAAAGTGACACGGTTAACAGCCGTGCGCATTAACCACTATGCTATAGACCCAAAATATCTGACTTAATTAAGTCAAAAAATGGAACATGAGGGACTCGAACCCTCCACATCTACCTTGCAAGGGTAGTGCTCTCCCAGATGAGCTAATGCCCCAGAATAGGAGAGTAGTATGGTCTCTACTAAACTCTCCATATATTTTATTTAGTTTTAATATCAAAATCATCCATTAATTTATGCAACAATTCTTCATTATCACTATAATGTTCATAACGACTGTAATAATGCATTCCATCTTTATTTTTAACCCATGTCTTTTCAAATCCATGAATACGTCCATCTTTACCAACTGCAACACGAGTAGTTACAGAATTATCATCTGATGATTCATCTTCTTCATTACATCCACCGTGGCAAACACATTCTCCACAACAATCATTACAATATTCATCATCATTAAAACTTACTTCAACTGCTTCATCAGTACAAATAGTTTTAATAATTGCTGAATTACAATCATCTGCAATAAATGTAATATCTGTGTCAGTCATTAAATAAAATTCTTTTTTGTCATACCAAGCTGGTTCACACCAAACTTCAAAGTCATTATTTAATGAAACATAATATTCTTTTGTATATCCATCAATTTCTTCTGGATGAATTTCAAGACTATATGGAATAACATCTTCATACATTAAAAGTTCTTTAACAACTTCTATTGCATCATCGTAGAACCCTACAAATAATACTTCTTCTTTTCCATTATCTATAATTTCATCATACATTGCTTCTGCAACTTCTGATAAATCTTCAATTATAAATCTTTTCATATTTTCTCCTTATATCCTTTTGCTCAATTATATTTAATTAGTTTAACGGAATGTGATATACAGCTTCTCTACCATATACATCATTAAAAATCATTAGAGTTTGACCTGCATCAGAATACAAACGTCCATTATTCGCATGATCATCTGTTCCACATAAACAAGGAACTAACACACTTTTAATCCCAAGTTGTTCAAATTCTTCAATATGATGTTTATCTGCGCTAATTGTATAATCTATTGTTTCTCCAAACTTTTTACTAAAAATAGTGTTAATAGTAGTTCCAAGTTTTTTGAAATCTCTTTCTAAATCGCCATGTACTGCGCAAATGTGAGAACCTAAAATATCTACTCTTGTAAATTCTTTATATTCACTTTCAATGATTTCAACTTTTGAATTATTCTGTAATCTCTGTCTTAACCACCAAGGAATCACTTTTTCCATATTATCACTATGAATAGAATCATTTTTATTTTGAATTGTTCTTAAATGATTTCCATAACAAGAATACACATCAATATGATTTACAACAGTAGACAACTCATTAATAGCTTCTGCCATCAATTCAGAAACATGCATTAGTTGATCACAAACATCTTCTTCAGATTTAACTCTACAACTTGTATGAATAGACCCATGCGCCGCATCTCCAAGTGTTAAAATTGTTAATGTATCAATATTGTTTAATTGTAAAAATTCTTTAGTAATTTCAACTAAAGTTTTAACTCGTTCTTTACAAATCGTCGTATTATATGTATTCCAGATATTATCTGTAACCATTCCGTAATGCCAATCTGCCCAACAAAGAACTGCTTCTTTGTGAATATTTGATTTAAACCATTTTTCTTTAAAAACAAGAGGTTTTTCTTTATTTAATTTATAAGCAGCTTTTACTAATTCTTCATTTAAATGTTCTGCTCTTGCATCAGATATTAATAACTTATTATACTCTCTACGTTGATCATATAATTTTCTTTTTTCTTTATAAATCTCATCTCTCTGAAGTTGTAATTCTTTTAAATATGTATCTTTATCATCTATATTTTTATCTTTACTACGTTTCCAATCAAAATATTCTTTTACAAATACTCCACCGAACAATGGAGGCTGGCTTGCCTTACGTGTTGTGTCGTAATTAAACTCTATTCCGTACTTAGCATTAATTTCTGACCAATCTAAGTCGGATAATTTATGTACTTTGTCAGCAACATCTTTTAATAATTCTTCATAGCGTTCTGGAGTAAGTCCATATTCCGCTAAGATTGCTTCTATATTAAACATCAATATTTCTCCTTTAAATCACAAATAAATCTATAAATTGCAAAAGACGATACGAATTATACAACTCGCACCGCCTCAAGCTTAAATAAAACTGAAGAGATTACTCTTCGTCTATATATTATTATTTAGTTTCAAGTAACTCGTGCGAAAAGAAATATCCTTTATGAGACTTATATCCTTTATGTTTTGTACAAACAAGAGATACTATCTTTTTTGAAAATTGAACTCCAAAATCATCCATGCTCTTTTCAACACATTGTAATATTGAATCATATGTTTTTAATAATTTCATTGTATTTAAATCATATACGTATGTAATGCTTTTTCTTGAATTAGATATTTCTTGATTCCCATTATATATACATATACCAAACTTACTACCTTCTTTTAAATATCTTCTAACAATATATGGTTTAAGTGCTGTTATCTTAGATATATCTTCAGTTGTATATTCAGGATGTTGATTTTTTATTTTACATACTATATCTATATTTTTTATTTTGTTATCCTTTTCAATTTCATTTTCTGTTAAATAATCACACCATCCAAAATCTCTTCCAATTTTTAAATATTTTCTAATA
>JAZKYN010000152.1:0-7123 GCA_045612145.1 Bacilli bacterium | reverse complement strand
AAATGAAAAATTTTATTAAAATAAATAACTTTGACTCGAAAATAATGTTAATAAACAAAATGTGCAATATTAAAACAATAAAAGATGATGTAGATATAATAATTCCATTTGGTTTTATAAATGAATACGGCATTATAAGTAATACAACTGTTCATATTTATGAACTTGTAATGACATTAAATGTTAAAAAAATTTTATATGGTAACATTTCGAATAAAATGTTACTTGATAAATTATCGAATGAATACAACATTCCAATAGAATATATTAGTTTAAAGAATGAATCAAAAAGACAAGTATTCTAATTTTCATAAAAATCAAACAAAACTAACTACTTGCAAAAAATGAACTTTTACGATATAATAATAACAATGAAAAAACGCTTCTGAGAGCGTTTGAAAATATATTAGACTGATATTTAGTCATTCAAACTCTATAAATAAAGGTGTAAAAAATATGAATTTACCTAGTAAAAAAGAACTATTAGAAAGACAAAAAAATATACGTAACTTTTCTATCATTGCTCATATTGATCATGGAAAAAGTACTTTAGCCGATAGAATTTTAGAACAAACTAAAACAGTTGAAGTTCGTGAAATGAAAGATCAATTGCTTGATACAATGGATTTAGAAAGAGAACGTGGAATTACAATTAAACTAAATGCTGTAGAATTACAATATAAAGCAAAAGATGGAAAAGATTATATTTTCCATTTAATCGATACTCCAGGGCACGTCGACTTTACATATGAAGTTTCAAGAAGTCTTGCGGCATGCGAAGGAGCTGTACTTGTAGTTGATGCTGCACAAGGAATTGAAGCTCAAACTTTAGCTAATGTATATCTTGCTGTAGATAATGATTTAGAAATTGTTCCATTAATTAATAAAATTGATTTGCCATCAGCAGATCCAGATAAAGTTAAAAAAGAAGTTGAAGATGTTATTGGACTTGATGCAAGCGATGCAGTACTTGCAAGTGCAAAAGAAGGTATAGGTATTACTGAATTACTAGAAAAAATTGTAACAGATGTACCTGCTCCAAATGGAGATCCAGATGCACCACTTCAAGCATTAATCTTTGACTCATATTATGATCCATATAAAGGTGTAATACCATCAATTAGAGTTATCAATGGTACTATTAAAGTTGGAGATAAAATCAAAATGATGGCAACCGGTTCAGTTTGTGAAATCGTAGAACTTGGTATAAATAATCCAAAACCAAAAAATAAAGATTACTTAACAGTAGGAGATGTAGGTTGGATTGCAGGAAGCATCAAAGAAGTAAATACTGTTGCTGTAGGGGACACTATTACTCATGCAGATAGAGAAGCTAAAGAACCACTTCCTGGTTATAGAAAAATGAATTCAATGGTTTTCTGTGGCTTATACCCAGTTGAACCAAATAAATATGAAGAATTAAAAGAAGCATTAATGAAATTACAACTAAACGATGCATCTTTAATTTTTGAACCTGAAACATCTCAAGCTTTAGGATTTGGATTTAGAACAGGATTCCTTGGATTATTACACATGGATGTTATTCAAGAAAGAATTGAAAGAGAATTCAAAATTGACTTAATCGCAACAGCTCCAAGCGTAGAATATCATGTAGAATTAACAAATGGAACAACAATTAAAATTGATAACCCATCTGATTTACCAGATTTTACAACAATTAAAAATATTCTTGAGCCATATGTTGAAGCAAGCATCATGGTTCCAACCGAATACATTGGTCCAATTATGGAACTATGTCAAAATAAACGTGGAACTTATGTAGACATTAAATATATTGAAGAAACTCGTGTAACAATTAGATACGATATCCCATTATCAGAAATTGTATATGATTTCTTTGATAGATTAAAATCTTCAACAAAAGGTTACGCATCACTTGACTATACTCTTTCAGATTATAGAGCATCAAACCTAGTTAAAATGGATATCTTATTAAACGGAGAAAAAGTCGACGCATTAAGTGTAATTGTTCATAGAGACTTTGCTTATAGAAGAGGACGTGCACTTACACAAAAATTAAGAGGCTTAATACCAAGACAACAATTTGAAATTCCTGTTCAAGCTGCTGTTAACAGTAAAATCATCGCCAGAGAAAATGTAGCAGCACTTCGTAAAGACGTACTAGCAAAATGTTATGGTGGTGACGTAAGCCGTAAAAAGAAACTGTTAGAAAAACAAAAAGAAGGTAAAAAACGTATGAAACAAGTAGGAAGTGTTGAAATACCACAAGAAGCATTCTTAGCAGTTTTACAATTAGAAGACGAAAAATAAACCAATTTAAATATTGGTTTATTTTTTTATTTAAAAAAAATTTGTTTTTTTAGAAAATTATGATATAATATGTTGAGGCGATATTATGTTAGGGTTATACATTCACATACCATTTTGTAATCAAATATGTCCATATTGTGATTTTTACAAGATGGTCGCAAGTGATAAAACAAAAGAATCTTTAATAAATGCTCTCCTACAGGAGATGAAATTAAAAAAAATAGATAAATATACGTTCAACTCCGTATATATCGGTGGAGGAAGTCCATCTTGTTTAAACATAAATTTATTAAATAAGCTTTTTTTTGAGTTAAACAAATACATAAATTTAAATAACTTAGAAGAATTTACAATAGAACTTAACCCGAATGACATAACAGAAGAATTAATTGCATTATTAAAAAAATATCATATTTCAAGAGTAAGTATAGGTGTACAAACATTTAATAAAAAATTACAAAAGATAATTAATAGACCTTTTGATAAAAACATACTAAATAATAAAATAAAAAAACTAAGAGAATCTGGTATAAACAATATTAATTTAGATATGATTTATGCAATTCCTTCACAAACAATAAATGAATTTGAAAGAGATTTAGAAGATGCAATTTCACTTAATCCAAATCATTTATCTGTATATTCGTTAATTCTTGAAGAACACACTATATTCTATCATTTATATACAAAAGGAAAATTACAATTAACTGATGAAGAAACAGAATCACAAATGTATAAATTGCTTTGTGATAAATTAAAAAAGAACAACTTTATTCATTATGAAACAAGTAATTTTTCACTTGCAGGTTATCAATCAAAACATAATCTCATATATTGGAATTGTGATGAATATATTGCAATTGGTCCAGCCGCAAGTTCATACTTTAATAATTATCGTATAACTAATATAAATAATATGCAAGAATATATTGATTATGTAAATACTAATAATGAAAATTATTTAGAAAAAACATTCATTTCAAAAGAAGAAGCAATGTCTGAATATGTAATGTTAGGTCTAAGACTAACATCAGGATTATCGAAATCAAAATTTTTTGATAAATTTAATATTAATCTAAAAGAACAATTTAAACAAATTGATCAATTAATCGATGAAAAATTATTAATTGAAAATGATGATTTTATTTTTATCCCTGAAGATTTGTTTTATATCAGCAATTATATCATCACAAAAATTATATAAATGAGATGATTTCTTGATAAAAAAATATCTAAATAAAACATCTATAAGTGTTTTATTTATAATGATAATAGGTTTTATTTTTGGAATATTTTCAACTAATACAATCGGCAAACTAGATTTAAATATTATTAAAACTGATAGTAATATTATAAAAATATTTATAAATGCTTTTACACTTAACTACTGGTATTTATTTATAATATGGTTTTTAGGTTTTATTCCAATAGGATTTGTGATAGCATATTTTATAACTTTTTTTAAAAGTTGCCTAACTGGTATTACATTTGGAATATGTTTAAAAGCTAGTGCCATCTTTGGCATTTATCAATTTATAGGATTTTGTATCTTAGAAATAATAATTATTTTTCCAACACTACTATATTTAACAACAAAAAGCATAAATTTAAATTTTGAAGGAAAAAGAAGTATGTTTTCTAATACTGAAAACTATTTTAACGTACTAATAAAAGTAACTATTTTAATAATAATCTATGCAATATTATCATGCATAAAAATGACCATTATGGAGGTAAAATAATGGATGAAATTTTACTAGAATACCAACACTACCTCGTGTCAGAGAAGATGAAAAGTTTAAATACTGTAAAATCATATTCCAGCGATTTAGAGAACTACTTATATTACTTAAATGAAAAATTAAATATCTTCGATGTAGAAAATATAACAACAGATGACATAAAAAAATATCTAGTTTATTTAAAGAAACTTGGTTATACATCAACCTCATCTAGTAGATCATTAAGTGCTATAAAAAGTTTTCATAAATTTTTGTTTTTAGAAAGAAGAACAAAAACTAATCCTGCAATTAATTTAACATCACCAAAACTTGAAAAAAAATTACCGACAGTTTTGTCTATTGATGAAGTATTAAAACTATTAGGTTCTATAAATCCAACAACACCATATGAAATAAGAAATGAAGCAATGATTGAGCTTGTTTATGCAACAGGTCTTCGCGTATCAGAACTTGTTAATTTAAAACTTGCGAATCTTCATTTAACAAATAAAATGATTTCAACTATTGGAAAAGGTAATAAAGAAAGACTTGTGCCAATTAATGATTATGCGGCAAGAATACTAAGAAAATATCTTCTTGAAGCAAGGCCACAACTTGTAATTCCCAGCAAAGAACAAGGTTATGTTTTTTTAAATAATCAAGGAACAGCCCTTTCAAGACAAAGTTTTTTCTTAATATTAAAGGATTTATCTAAAAAAGCTGGTATAACAAAAGAAGTATCTCCGCATACTCTAAGACATTCTTTCGCAACTCATTTACTTGAAGCAGGAACTGACTTAAGACTAATACAAGAAATGTTAGGGCATGAAGATATTTCAACAACTCAAGTATACACACATCTAAGTAATCAAAGACTAAAAGAAATATATAAAGGAGCACATCCACATGACAAAAAATAAATTTAAAAGAATATTTGTAATCGTTGCTGACTCAATGGGAATTGGTGAAGCAAATGATGCTGCACTATATAATGATTCAGGCGCTAATACATTTGGACATATTGCAAATTTATCAGAAAATTTTAATGTCCCAACATTAAAAAATCTAGGAATTGGTAACATTTGCCCTAATAAAAAAGTTCCAGCTGTATTCCCTCCACAAGGAATTGTTTTAAGAATGAAAGAACAAAGTGTTGGTAAAGATACATTAACAGGGCATTTTGAACTAATGGGCTTAAAAGTAACAGATCCTTTTCCTTCATTTACAGAAACTGGATTCCCTAATGAGTTAATTTCTAAACTTGAAACGTTCTCAGGACGAAAGGTAATTGGTAATATTAGTGCAAGTGGTACAGAAATCTTAAAAGATTTAGGTGAAGAACAATATTCAACTGGTGCTTTAATTGTTTACACATCAGCAGACTCTGTTTTACAAATTGCTGCAAACGAAGAAATTATTCCGCTTGATGAATTATACAAAATCTGTGAATACGCAAGAAAAATAACAATTGAAAACAAAGAATGGCAAGTTGGAAGAATTATCGCAAGACCATATATTGGAAAAACCAAAGATACTTTCAAACGTACAACAAATCGTCATGATTATGCACTTAAACCATTTGAAGAAACTGCTTTAAATTTCTTAGAAGAAGAAGGTTTTGATACGATTGCTATTGGAAAAATCAATGATATTTTCGATGGATATGGTGTTTCTAAAGCTATTAGAACTACATCTAACCATGATGGTATGTTAAAAACAATTGAGGTCGCAAAAACTGATTTTAATGGACTTTGTTTCGTAAATTTAGTTGATTTTGATGCTTTATTTGGTCATAGACGCGATTTAGAAGGCTATAAAAATGCAATTGAAGAATTTGATAAAGATTTAAAAGATTTATTAAATGTTATAACAGAAGAAGACTTAATAATGGTTACAGCTGACCATGGAAATGACCCAGTTCATCATGGAACAGACCATACAAGAGAAAACGTACCACTAATTTGTTATCATAAAAACATAAAAGGTAATGTTCTTCAAGATGCAGACTCATTCGCGACTGTTGCCGCAACAATTTGCGAAAATTTCAAAGTAAAATCGCCTAAAATTGGAAAATCTATACTAGAGGAACTATAATATGCGAGAACGTTTTGAAATAAAATTTGATGATTTTACGAATTTAGTAGTTTATAAATGGCATAATCCTGAAATAAAAAAAATCGGATGCGTTCAAATTGCTCATGGAATAAATGAACACGTATTAAGATATGAAAAATTAATAGAATATCTTAATACTCACGGTATAACAGTAATAGCTGCTGACCATTATCATCAAGGAGAATCACTAAATGATCCAAAAGATAAATTAATCGTTAAAGATTATGACTTCATGGATTCAATTTTAAAATCAATTCAACTCGTAAGAGAAGAATTTGACTATGAATTCACTGGATATACATGTTTATTCGCTCACAGCATGGGCGCAATCGCAACACAAACATACATTCAAAAAATTCCAGATGATTTTAGAAAAATAATTCTATCTGGAGCTGATGTAGGAACATTTAAATATAATTTTTTAAAATTATTAACAAAGAAGTCTTTTAAAAATAAAGATTATTACACAACCACTAAACTAGTAAGAAAGCTAACACTAGAAAGATTTAATCGTAAATTTGATAAAAATCATATTTGCAGTTGGATAACAAGCGATCCTGAAAGTTTAAAAAACTACGAAAATGACCCTCTGTGCGGCGGCGAAATTCCAAATATGGACTATTACTCACTTTCAAACGCTATAATGAAGAGTTATCAAACAAAAAATCTTGAAAAGATTAATAAAGATTTAAAAATTTTACTAGTTTCTGGAACAGAAGATCCAGTATCTAACTTTACCAAATCAACTAAAAAATTATACAAGAAATATAAAAAAGTTGGTCTAAATGTATCAATGAAATTATATGATAATAAACGTCATGAAATACATAATGAGGCTAATACAGAAGACTATTTCAGAGATATTTTAAGATTTATTGTAAAATAAGCTCTCTGTGAGAGATCGAAATAAAATAAGACAAATAAATATAAAACTAAACTATTTTAGGAACGGTATTATTTACTGTTCCTTTTTATTTTTTACTTAATTTCTAAGA
>JAZKYN010000151.1:0-4219 GCA_045612145.1 Bacilli bacterium | reverse complement strand
GGTAATTATGAATATTCAATAACTATTAGACATAATAATATTAGTGAAATTTTTAATAAAGGTGATTTTATAAGAGATGGAAATGATATTTATATTTGTGTTATTAGAGAAACTATTTATTATAATGATTTTATTTTATGCAAATATCTATTTACTAAAAATTATAGTAGATTAAATGAGTTTATCGGTATTAATTCTCAAATAAGACAATGGCAAATTCCTAGTGGAAATGAAACTTATGAAAGAATAATTAAGAAAGATAGTTATTGTTTTATTAGTTTAGATAATCATATTCTTAATATAAAAACTGAAAATAATAAACTTCCTGGTTATACACATTCTAATACTAGAAAAAAGATTTTTGATTTTTTTTCTGAAAATAATAATCCTATTAATAACGCTTTTTTTAACTCAGAAGATGATGTAAATTTAATAGATTTTGATTTGAAATCAGATGTAGAACAATATTGGAACGAATTAGTTCCTGGTTCAAATACTTTAGAATTAGAATGTATAAGTGAAGGAACAAAAGACGCATTAATATTTAATTTTGGATTTAACGATAATATGAATGCTGGTTATATGTTAGAAAAAGATGAAGCTGGCTTAAAATTATTAATGTTAAAAGTTCCATATGCAAATCCTAATGAAGGAAAAAGATTAGGTTTCTTAAGAAATTGTGCTTTTACATTAACAACAAGTGATATAGATTTTTCTACTGAAGATTTACCGCTTACTTATGTTGATTGGGATAACGCTTATTCTAATAATCAAATTATGTTTGATATACCAGACCAACTTATTTTAAAAGACCCTGCAGAAATATTAAAATTTAGTTTTCAATTAAACTTTATAAATAAATCAATAAATGATTTTATTATTGGAGAAGGTTTTGGTAAATATAATCCTTTAGTATATAATGGAACTAAAAAAATATATTTATATACTTCAACTAATGAAATAGATAGAAATAATGTATTTAAAGTTCAAGGAAATGTATTAAGACAACTTACAAATGAAGATGTAATAATTAATGATAACATTATTAATGATTTAATATATACTACATTTGATTTAAGTGATAATATATGGAATAATTTAATAACTAGCAATACAAAATGGATTTCATTAGGAACAGAAGAAGGAGACTTGCTATTTGCTATAAAATACAATGGTGAAAAGAGAAGTATATTTTTACAATTTTCAAATAAAAGAGAAGATTTAGTAGAAAAATATTAAAACTATTGACAAAAAATAAAAAAAGTTATACAATTAAGGTATAAAATTTAAAATATAGAAAGGAAAATAAAATGATAAAAATTCCTATAAGATTATATTATACAAGTGATGGAGAGTTATTTACACAAGGGAATTTAAATAATGTTCCAATGTTAAATAGACTTTCTAATTATGCTTATTCGTTGTTTTTAATTACACCAGCAAAACCTTATGAAACTTTAGAAGAATCATCTGAAAAAGCAACTATTGTAAATGTATATTTTGAAAAAGGTGATAGAACGCAGACTGAACAATATCCAATGTCTTGGGTTAATAGAGTTCCAGTTAAAGTAAGAAACACTGAAGAAGAATGGAATGTTTATAAATGTGATATTTCAGATGATGTATTAACAATTTCTAGTTTTGAACACGATAATACATTAGGTATTGGATTTAGCATTAGTATTCCTACTGGTTCTACTACAAATGATGGAGAACAAATTTACCAAACTTTAAATTATTCACCTTATTATACAGCTTGTAATTATACTATTACTGGTAATGCAAGAACTTATGATGATTTTACTTTAGACATTATTACTGAATATTTAAATACAATGTTAAAAACTAAATTAAATATTATTGATGGTATTACAAAAACATCTACATTACCTACTATTTATTCAGACCCTAATGATGTTGAAAATTATAATGTTGGTAAATTTTATATTATGTCAGAATCATCTGATTCTTTTGCTGTTGGTGATATTTTTACTATTTCTAATATTGGTGGTAATGGATATTCTTATGTTAGAATTTCATATGGTTCTAATTACATTGAAATGTTAAGACAAGCTATTGAAGAAACAGATGAAGATATTTTAAAACTAAAAACAAGAACAGATTCTTTAGAAAAAAACGATGAATCACAAGATTATACATTGTTAACCCACACTGAAGAATTATTACAAATATCTACAATTATTGAACTTTTAAATAAAAATAAAATTGAAATAGATTATTCAATTGTTCCAGAGTGGAAAGAAGAAAATGTAGGAAAAGTATTTATTAATACAAGTGATAGCGACAAAAAAGGTTTAATTTATTTAGTTAATGAAGATTCAAATGTTCCGTTTATATATTTAAATAAATCATTAGTAGAATTAAATAATATTAATGATGATTTAATTTCAAGTTTAACTAGATTAGAAACTGCTGAATCAGAAATATTAAAACTTAAATCAGAAAAAATGAATAAACTTTTTAACGATTTAGCAGGAACTTCAACAATCGGTGATAATTATTATTTTGTTTTAAATACTGGAACAAATGCAGTTAAAATTTCTTGGGAAAATATTAAGAATCTATTAGAAGAAGGAGACCATTTTAAAGGTGATTATGTAAGCTATGAACAATTAGTAGCAAGTGTAAAAAATCCTAAAAATGGTGATTATGCTTATGTAGATATTGAAATTGAAGGAAGCGAAGATATGGTTCTTTACATTTGGGACGAAGATGACCAAGTATGGAGAATGTCAAGTGCTTCACAATTTTTAAAGGCAACAGTGTTCAATGCTTTCCAACAAGAAGTTTTAGATGGAATAGTAGCAGTAGGTAAAGCAAAAGGATATACTGAAGATGGAGAAATAGGACAAAAATTTTCACAATTAGAAAAGCAAACTATTGAATTTAGTGATACAGTTGAACAAGGAAATGAATTAAAACCTAGTGTTAAACAAATTAAATTAGGTGATGATGTTTGGCTTATTCCAGAAGGTAAAGGTGTTGTTTCTTATAAAGGAAGTCAATTAGAGGAAATGGACTTTGAAGAAGGAAGAATTTACTTATGTACTGAAGCAAGTGATAGTTTCCAATTAAATCAATTATATTATGGTGATAATGATAAAAACATTAGAAAATTAACTTCATCATTAGTTTCATTAGAGCCAGCACTTACAACATTTACATTAAGTTCACCAACTGGAACAATGGAAGTTGGAACTAGTGTTTCAACAGTTTCTTATTCATTTGGATTAAAATACCCTAATAAATTAGTTAACGCATATAGTGAATTATATTATGGAAGTAATTTAGTATCTACTAAAAATTCTTTAGCAACATCAAATAGTGGAAGTGTAAGTTATAGCATCTTAAATTCAACAGTAGGAACAAAAAACTTTACTTTAAAAATTTATAGTAATAATACTGAAAAATTCAGTTCAAGCAAATCTTATACAGTAGCACAAAGATGTTATTATGGTATTGCTTCTAGTGATGTAAATGCACAAACTTTAACAACAGCTTTAGCAAATACTAACTTTAAAAATGTAAAAGAAAATAGTGATACAGTTAAAACTTCATTAAGTAAATTATCAAGTGTAACATTAAATATTCCTAGCAATTCATATGTATGGTTTTTAGTTCCTAGTTCACAATCTATTAGTTCAGCAACTAGTGGTGGATTTGACTTCCCTTATCAATTACAAGGAAATGTTACTATGACAAATTCTTATGGCATTGAATTAACTTATAAAGTATATCGTTCAAGTAATCAAGTATTTGGAGATATTACAATTTCATTAACATAGTTAGGAGATAATTAATATGAAAAAAACTTATCAAATAACAGCTTTTGGAAAGCCTAGTTCAGTAGTTATTCCTAAAGTTGATGAAATAAATGTAGATGGTGTTGGTTTTATAAATATAACTGAACCTGATTTAAGTGATTTAGAAGGAAAAGAATTTAGTATATCTTATTTAGTAACTATTGGTGAAAACAAAATTGAATCTAAAGAAAATAGATTTTATATTGGTAATTATTTAGTTGAAGGAAACAATATAATTAATGTTCAAGTTGTTTTAGAATTAGAAGATTCAAGAGATAATCTATTTAGTATTGATTTTGTTTATAATTATACACCTATTGAAGATTTTAGCACAATAGTAAGTTTTGGTGCAAATAATGAATATCAATCTAATCCATTTATTTTATTAAAATCAT
>JAZKYN010000150.1:0-21341 GCA_045612145.1 Bacilli bacterium | reverse complement strand
ATGATTATATAATAAAAAATGGACACAATGTGTCCATTTTATAGTTTTATTGTAAGTTTGCCAACTGGTTCTAATTCTTGTTTTAAGTATTTTACAACTGTTCTAATTGAATTTGGAGTATATTCATATAAACATAAATAGTTATTTAGATTGTTATATTTATTAAAGTCCATTGGTCCTTTTAATGAAATTACTGTTGTTTCTTTTTTGTTTTTTAATACTTCGTTAATAAATTCTACTTGTTGTTTTGATACAGCCGCATTATAACTAAATAAAATTACGTTATCAAATTTTTCAAGTTCTGAAATCACTTGTTGTTTGAATTCTTCTGAATTTTGAAGTTCTCTTACATCTAGATCTTTGAATTCTTTTTTTAGAACTTTTGCAAGGTTTCTATCATCAAATTCATCTTCAATGATTGTTCTTGCGATTGCGATTGGCGCAATAACAAGTGTATCTTTTGTTAATTTTGCGTTGTTTCCTTTCACAAGTGTAAGCGAGTTATCAACGATTTTTTGTGCAAGTTGATTATTTTCTTCATTAAATTTCATTGGTTGAGTATAGAAGTATTTTATTAAATAAGGAAGTGTTTTTTCTTTAAATTTTAGAATTCTTTCTACTTTTTTATCAAGTTCTTCAACTGGAAGTCTTCCATCATTTACTGCTTCTTCTAATAGTTCTAGTGCTTTTATTTGATATTCTAGTGTATGTGAGATATCACATAAATCAGCACCGGCTAAAACTGCCATTAATGCACCGTTTGCTGTACCGTACATATCTGCGATAGCTTTCATTTCTAAGCAGTCTGTAAGGATTAATCCTTCATATCCAAGTTCGTTTCTTAATACATTTGTTAAAATGTTTTTTGAAAGAGTTGCAGGAACTGTATCGTATGCAGGGAACATGATATGTGCACTCATAATTGCTGGAACATTAATGTTTTCTTTGAATGGATACATTTCAATATTGTGAATTCTTTCTAAATCATAATTGATTGTTGGAAGTCCTAAGTGTGAGTCTACTTCGCAGTCACCATGACCTGGGAAGTGTTTTGCGCAAGCAAGAACACCAAATTCGCTTGATCCTTCAATAAATCTTTTTCCAAGGCGTGCAACTACTTTTGGATCATCTGAGTAACTTCTAACATTAATAACAGGGTTATTTGGATTATTATTTACATCTAAGCTTGGAGCAAGATTTAAATTCATACCAAGTCTAATCATATCTTCTGCAAGCATTTTTCCAGTATAATATGTTGCATCTTCAATGCTTGCAGATGCAGTCATTGGTCCTGGTGCAAAAGTTACATCTTTCATCATTCTTGTAACTAGCCCACCTTCTTGGTCAATTGCAATAAATGGAATATGACCAGTATGTTCTAATACTTTATCATGAATTGTTTTTGTTAGTTCTCTCATTTGTGTTGCATTTTCAAAGTTTCTTGTAAATAATAAAATATTACCTACATGATAATCTTCGATTAATGTTTTTACTTGATCATCATAATATGTTGAATGAAAACCAGGTAATATTAATTGTCCTAGTTTTTCTTTTAAAGTCATTTCTTTTACAGATTTAATTTTCATTGTTTTTCTCCTAATATAATTAATACATCTTATCATATATTATTTTACCATTATATTCTTTTTTTTTCAATTAAAGTGTAAAGCATAAAAAATTAAAAAGCTAATTTTCATTAGCTTTTAGTTAATTTCAGTTATTTCATCAGGTATATAAGCATTAACGTCTTCTTCAGTACCAAGTGGTGCTATTTGTTTTACTGGTTGTTTGAAGTAAATTACATCTGCTTCTGCTAGTAAATTATTATCCATATCATAGATTTCACTATGTGCTTCGAAGATTCTTCTTGTGTTTCTTGTGATTACTCCTTTTGCTTTTAGTGGTGTATCATATGGTACTGGTTTTCTATATTTTACGTTTAATTGTGTTGTTACAGCCCAAGTTTCTGGTTCTGTAATCCAGATTGCTCTTCCTGCTATTTCATCTAGCATTGCGCTAATTAGGCCACCATGAACTCTTCCTGGATAACTTTGATGAATATCTTTGTATTGGAATAAGCTGATTACTGAGCCATCTTCCATTTCATAAAATGGTGCTACAAGTCCATATGGATTGTCTATTCCACAAATAAAACAAAGTTTTGAATTTGTTTGTTTTTTTATTACTTTCATGTTTTTCACCTAATGTATTTTTTTTATTTGTTTGTCGTATAATTATATTAATAGGAGGAATGTATGAATAATTATGATGATTTTAAATGCTTGATTTTAGATCTATCTAATTTTTTAAATTCTATTCCGCCATATTTATATAGTTTATATGCGACTATTTTTGCATATATTATTTCTTCTTTTCTTGATTTAAATGCAATGAGTGCATTTGGTAACTGGCTTGAACAAGTTGGTCAAATTTTGCTAACAATTGCAGCTCAGGCAAGTGCTACTCCAAGTGATGAAGAGTATAATAATTTAGTTAATGAAGTTAAGTATTTAAAAGAAGAAATTGAAAAACTTAAAAATAATTAAATGTTTTTCCAATAAGGAAGTGAGTATTCTTTATTAATATTTTCATTAAAGTATTTTGTTTCTTCTTTTGTGTATTTATTAATATCTTTTAGTAAATCATTTAATTTATTACTTTTGATATTTAGTTTTTTTGTTAGTTGTGATAGTAACACTATTCTTGAAATATCATATCGATAATATGGATAGTTGTTTTCAAGTAATTTTAGAGCTATATCTTTATCAAATCTTTCATCGTTTGTTAAATAGAAATAAGCGTATAAATAAGCAATGTGTGAACAAGTATAAACTGGTTCTTTTTTTATTGCTTCTAAGATTACATTTTTTGCAAGATCTTCATTTTTTTGAGTTCCTAGTGCTACTAAATTAAAATATGCATAGTATCCATATGAGCAGTAACATTCTGGAGTTTCAATTGTTTGAATTAATTCATATGATTTTTTTATTTGTTTGAATGCATTTTGTTCATCTTTTTGGTGATGCATACAAATTCCGTGAAGTGCTAATGTACATGGATCTTCTTTGAAGTCTTTTAAACAAGATTCTATTATTGTTCTTGCTTTTTTTAGATTTTGTTTGTATCCATCTTCTGCATATAAATATCTTATTGCAAGTTTTCTTCTTGTCCAAGCAAAGTTTGCTTTGATTGATTCTTTTTCTTTTTTCTTTAAGACTTTGTTTAATTCTTTTCTATTTTCTGTATAGTTGCATACTGAATCTAAGTATTCACTTTCTGATAAGTATCCATATCTATAAGCAAGATAGTATTGATTTCTTGTTTCATCATATGATTTGTTTAGTTTGTATGATACTTCTGCTAGTAGAAAATAAATAAAGCCTAATTCTTCTTTATTATTTAAATTACTTTTTAAGAAGTCATATGAATCTTGTTCATCTTTTAAAAGTGTATTTATATTTAGAATATCAAGAAGAATTCCTGATGATGGAAATAAACTGTATGCTTTTTTATAGTTAGATAGCATTTCTTTGATATTTTCTTTATCCTTATTATATAGTAAGAAACCTTTCATATAATACATCTTCCAAGATTCTTCGTTTTGTAAGAATTCATCTATTAGTAAAAGGCCTTGATCGTAATCTTTTTTTGTTTCATAGACTTTTAGTTTTTCCATTGTGAAGTCTTCTTTTGATACTTCATCTTTTAGTGAATCAATTGTTTCGATTGCTTTATCATAATTTTCACTATGCGTATATGCTTCTATTAGTAGTGTTTTTGTCGCGAAGTCATTTTCTTCATATTGTAAGCAAATTGTTGCGTCATTTATTACATCTTTTAGTAGTTCTTTGTTTTCTGTTTTGTTGTATTCTTTTAGGCTAATTCTTGCTTTTAGATAGTAGTATATTCCACTATATCCAAAGTCTGTTAGAATTTTATTTGTTACTTCTTTTGCTTCATCAAATTTTTGTAATGATGTTAATATATCGCATTTACAGACTAGATAGTCAAGTGTGTTGTCGTTTTCTTCATCAAGTAGGCATTTATTGATAAGTTCTAGTGCTTCTGATAAATCGCCATTTTTGCCTTCTCTTGCGAGTGCTCTTGCAAGTGAAAACATTACTTCATTTGGAAATGGTGAGTTGTTTTTAAGTGCAAGTCGTGAGTAATAGATTGTATCTTTGATATTATCTAGTTCATCATATACTAATGCAAGGAATGTGTATGCAATTTGTTTGTATTTTGTGTTTTTTTCAATAAAGTATTTTAAGTCATCTATTGTATCATCTAGGTGAGTTTTAAGTCTTGAGATGTCAATCATTGATCTAGAGTATCTAGCATCAATTCCTTGTTTTTTATCATCTAATAGACTTGTGAAGGCATCATATGCTTCTTCTAGTTTTTCTTCTTCTACAAGTTTATATGCTTCTATTAAATCCATCTTTATCACCTAATATTTTCTTAGTTCCATTTCTTGTGATTTTTTCTTTAGATCTTCACGTTTGTCGTATAGTTTTTTACCTTTAGCAAGTCCTATTTCAACTTTCGCAAGTCCTCTTGTTATGTATACTTTTGTTGGAACTAAAGTGTATCCTTCTTTTTGAAGTTTTGTTTGTAATCTTGTTATTTCGATTTTATGAAGTAATAGTTTTCTTGTTTGATCAGGAACATGATTAAAGATATTTCCTTTTTCATATTTTGAAATATTCATACCACTGATAAACATTTCATTTTTTTTGATATAACAAAAACTATCTTGTAAATTTACTTTACCTGTTCTTATGGCTTTTATTTCTGTACCTGTAAGAACGATTCCACATTCATATGTTTCATCAATAAAATAATCGTGATATGCACGTTTATTATTGACAATGATTCTATCAGTGTTATTTTCTTTCATAGTTTATTCCTTTCTTAAAAGTCTAAATTCGATTACTCTTTTTTCTATATTTGTATCTGTTAATCTTACAACTACTCTATCTCCTAGTTTGTAAGATTTTTTTGTTCTTTCGCCTTTGACAATTCCTTTTAATGTATCAACAATATAGTAGTCATCATGCATTCCATTATATTTTACTAAACCTTCTACTGTGTTGTCAAGCATAATATAAATACCAAATTCAGTTATTGATGAGATGATTCCTGTAAATGTTTTTCCTATAAAATCACTCATGTATTCTACTTTTTTAAGGTCTACACAGTTTCTTTCAAGGTTTTCTGCTTTCTTTTCTGTTTGGCTTGATACGATACCTGCTTTATTTACTTTTTCTGTATAAAAAGAAATATTATTTGATACATCTATTTGTTTTTTGCCAAACATAAATTCTTTGATAAGTCTATGTACAAGTAAGTCTGGATATCTTCTAATTGGAGATGTGAAGTGTGTATAGCAATTACTTGCAAGACCATAGTGACCAATGTTTTGTTCTTGGTATTTGGCTTTTGCCATACTTCTTATCATTAGTTTTGATATAATAGCATCAGTTGTTCTTTCTTCATCTGATTTTGATTCATCTCTCATATCAAGTAATACTTGTTGTAAAGTCTTTGGTAAGGCTTTTTTGTTTTTTATTTTTACAGTATATCCGAATTGATCTAGTGAATATAGAAGTTTTGTTAATTTATCTTCTTTTGGTTCTTCGTGAACTCTATAAATAAATGGTACATCAAGCCATGTCATAGCTTCTGCAACAGTTTCATTTGCACATAACATGAATTCTTCTATTAAGTTTTCAGCAGTTTTTTGAATTCTTAAGTCAATTCGTTCTACTTTTCCTTTTTCATTTAGTACTAGTTTTGGTTCTAAACTTTCAAATTCAAATGAACCTCTTCTTAATCTCATATCATTTCTGATTTTTGCAAGGTCTTTCATGTCAAGTAACATTTCATAGATGTCTTGATATTGATTAATTAAATTCATATCTTCATCTTCTAAGATTTTATTTACATCATCATAGTTCATTCTATGTTTTGTTTTAATGATACCTTCAAAAATGCTATAGTTTACAACATTTCCATCTTCATTTATTTCTGCTTCACATGCCATTACAAGTCTATCTACACCTTCATTTAAAGAACATATTCCATTTGATAGTTTTTTTGGTAACATTGGAATTACTCTATCTGGTAAATATACACTTGTTCCTCTATTAAATGCATCTAAATCTAGAAATGAATTTTCTTTTACATAGTGTGTAACATTGGCAATGTATACACCAAGTAAATAGTTTCCATTTTCTAATTTTTCTACTCTTACTGCATCGTCTAAGTCTTTAGCATCAATTCCATCAATTGTGATAATTGTTTTATCTCTTAAATCAACTAGACGAGGGTTATTTTTTAATTCTAATTCTGAATCAATTTCATTTGGTATATCTTTTATTTCTTCAAGAGTTTCTTTTGAGAAATCTACTTGAATATTACTTGATATAACAAGACTTGTAATGTCAAGTCCTGGTGTATTTTTATTTCCAAGTACTTCTATTACTTTTCCATCAGCTGTTGCGTTTGGAAAATATTTTAAGATTTTTGCCTTAACAATATCATCTGGTTTTGCATTTTTTATATCAGCTTTATCAATATATGTTAAAATATTCAATTTTGAATCAACAGGTTTAATGATATATTTTCCTTTTGTAAAAATAAGTGTCCCAACTATTTCTGTTGTGTTTCTTTTTACAATTCGAACTACTTCCCCTTCGTAGCGACCTTTTTTATCAATTTTAAATTTTACCATTACTTCATCGTAAGTAATAGCACCTTTTAATTTTGATGGTGGAATGAATATTCCCCCAAGTTCTGTATCTAAGAATGCAAATCCTGCATCTTTAACATCAATTATGCCACATGCCATATTGAAATATTCAAGTGGAGCGAATTCTCCTTTTGAATTATAAGTTAAAATTTTTTCATCAACTAAAGAGTTTAGTGTTTTTGCAAGTTCAGTAAAGTCTTTTGATGATGATAAATTTAGTTCATTATAAATTTTATCAATATCCATTGGTTTAAAGTTTTTACTATTCATTATATCTAATATTTTATCCTTCATAATGAACCTCCTTTCTTAAAAATAAAAAGGGCATGTTTAAAATGCCCTCTTAATTGTTTTTTATAGTTTTGGTAAAATAACAACAAGTATTGCTACAACAAAGAATACGATTGAAAGCACTGTTGTAATTTGGTTAATAACTTTTTCAGCACCTCTAATTTTTTGTCCAGCCATTTCTGATTTAGCACCAGTGAATGCACTTGCTGCATCTTCTTTTGAGCTTTGTAAAACAATAATTAAGATTAATGCTAAAGAGATTATTAATAATAAGAAATCATACCAATTCATTGCACCCATATAAGTGGCCTCCTAATTTTCTATTTAAACATAATAATACATTTTTATTCGCGAGTATATTATATCATATTTTTTGTTATATTGCTACTAATTTACTATTTTATTTTTATAGCATGTTTTACTACATCATCTATTGTTTCTACAGGAATGATGTTTAAACTATTTTTAACACTTACTGGCACTTCTTCTAAGTCCTTTTGATTATCAAATGGAATTAAAATTGTTTTTAAACCACTTCTATGTGCTGCGATTGATTTTTCTCTTAAACCACCAATTGGAAGCACTCTTCCTCTTAATGTAATTTCTCCAGTCATACCAACGCTGTGATCTACTTTGTTTCCTGAATAAGCAGAAATAATTGCTGTTGCAATTGTTACACCAGCAGATGGTCCATCTTTTGGAATTGCACCTTCTGGAACATGGATATGTAAGTCTGTTGTTTTGAATAATTCTTGATTGATGTTGAATTTTTCTGCATTTGTTTTTACATAACTAAGTGCTGCTTGAGCAGATTCTTTCATTACATCTCCAAGTTTACCTGTTAGAACAAGTCTACCATCACCTTTGTAGTGAGTTGCTTCAACTGATAAAGTGTCACCACCAAATTGTGTGTATGCAAGTCCTGTAACAACACCTACTTGGTCATTTTCTTCTGTCATGTTATGTGTGTATTTAGGTTTTCCTAAGAATTCTTCAACATTGTCAACTGTAACATCTACTCTGTCTTTATGATCCATTAAGATTTGTTTGATTGCTTTTCTAACAAGTGTTCCAATCATTCTTTCTAATTCTCTGACACCAGATTCTCTTGTGTATTCTTGAATGATTTTGTAAATTGTTTGATCACTTATGCTAAATGCCTCACTATCAAGTCCATTTGCAAGAAGTTGTTTTGAAATTAAATGTCTTTTTGCAATTTCATATTTTTCATATTCAGTGTAACTTGATACTTCAACAATTTCCATTCTATCTCTTAGTGGAGCCGGAATATTTCCAAGATAGTTTGCAGTTGCAATAAAGAATACATTTGATAAATCATATGGTTCTTCTAAGTAGTGATCACTAAAGTATTTATTTTGTTCAGAGTCAAGCACTTCAAGCATTGCACTTGTTGGATCTCCTTTATAATCACTTGACATTTTATCAATTTCATCAAGTAAAAATACTGGATTATTTGTTCCTGCTTTTGCCATACCTTGAAGGATTCTTCCTGGAAGTGCTCCTAAATATGTTCTTCTGTGACCTCTAATTTCTGATTCATCTTTTACACCACCAAGAGCTTGTTTTATGAAGCTTTTGTTAAGTGCTTTTGCGATACTTTTTGCAAGAGATGTTTTACCTACTCCTGGAGGACCTGCAAGACAAAGAATTGTTTGAGGATTTTTATGATTCATAATTTTTACTGCAAGATATTCTAAGATTCTATCTTTTACTAAATCAAGTCCATAATGATCTTTATCTAGTTCTGATTTTGCAAGATTAATATCTTCTGAATCAATTGATTGTTTACTCCAAGGAAGTTCTAACATAAAATCAATGTATTTTTTAATAATACCAGATTCAGGTGAAGATGCTGGAGTTGATGAGTATCTACTTAGTTCACTTTTTGCTTTTTCTTCAACTGATTTTGGCATTCCTGATTCTTTGATTTTTCTTCTTAGTTCTTCAATTTCAGTTTCTCTTTTTGCCTTTTCACCAAGTTCTTCTTGAATGGCTTTCATTTTTTCACGAAGATAATATTCTTTTTGTGATTCATTAATACTTTTTTTAACTTCGTTATCTATTTTCATTTCTAGTTCTTTGAACATTTGTTGTTTATATAAATCTTCTAGAACATAAGTCATTCTTGTAGTTGTGTCAAGTTCAAATAAATATTTTAGTTTTGTTTTTGGTTCTAATCCAATATTTGCACCAAGTAAATCAGCAAATTCATCATACGGAATTCCTTTATTTAAAATACTGTGATTTTCTTTTACAAGTTGAGTATCTAAGCTATTTTCCGATAAGAATTTCTTTATTAAACCATATGTAGCATCTTCTTTTCTAGTATCAGATGATGTTGATGGTCTAGTTGTAATATCAACTAAATATCCGACATTTGATGGTAAGAATGCTTTTATATCACAACGTACGATTGTTTGAAATTTAACTCTTCTTGTTCCATTAGGACTAGTCATGTTAAGTGCTATTTTAGCAACAACAGCCCTACGATAAAAGTCATGTTCAGTTAACATACCTGTTGATTTTTCAGGTACCATTAGTACAATATAGTTCTTATATTGTTCAGCAATTTTTAATGTTTTAAGATCTTGGTCACTACTAAAATCAATTCTGATTTCATTTGCTGGTAGTGGAATAAAATCTCTTATAGCAACTGCTGGTAATTGAGCATCTATTGTTTCTAAACGATTAAACATAAATTCTCCTTTCTATTAATAAAATGAAAATAATTATTTTCAATTTTTAATTTTATTTATTTTATCACATCTTATTTCAAGTTTTGTTGTACCATCTGTGTATGGTAATTCAAATAATGTATCAAGTAACATTTCATCAAGAATTTTTCTAAGTGATCTTGCGCCTGCATTTTCTTTTTTTGCGCATGTTGCAATATAATCTAACGAATCATCAAAAAATGATATTTCTAAATTATTATTTTCAAATATCTTTTTATATTGTTTTGTAAGTGAATTAGAAGGTGTTATTAATATTTTCTTTAATTCTTCTTTAGTAAGTTCATCAAGAATAGTGATTACAGGAAGTCTTCCAAGAAGTTCTGGAATAATTCCAAATTTTTTTAATAAATCATTATATTTGATTTCTTCTTTAACAGTAGTTGAATTAAAACCAAGAATCTTATTTTCTTTTGGAAATAAACCTTCAAATGCACCAGCACAAATAAATAAAATATTTGAAGTATCAATTTTTAAATACTCTTGATAAGGATGTTTTCTTCCTCCATTTGGTGGTACGTTTACAACATTTCCTTCTATTATTTTTAGAAGAGCATTTTGTACACCTTCACCAGATACATCTCTTGTTATTGATGGATTATCACTTTTTCTTGCGAGTTTATCGAATTCATCTAAAAAGATAATTCCTTTTTCTGCAAGTTTTATATCATTATTAGCGTTTTGAATTAGTCTTAATAGGATATTTTCTACATCCTCGCCAACATAGCCAGCCTGTGTGTATACTGTAGCATCACATATGGCAATTGGTACATTAAGTATTTTTGCCATTGTTTTTGCAAGATGTGTTTTACCACTTCCGGTAGGACCTATCATTAGAATATTTGATTTTTCTATTAAAAGGCTTGGATTTGTTATTCTTAGATAATGTAGATATAAAGCAACTGCTAATTTTTTCTTAGCATCATTTTGTCCTATTACTTCTTCATCCAATAAGTTATAAATTTTTTTAGGATACATATTTCCTATTTCCAATTTATATTTTTGGCTAAGGTCTCTTTCTTCTTGAAGTTCAACAATCTTATGATATAAAGATAGACAGTCAAAACAAATTGATGCATTTATTCCCTCTATCCCTAAATTATCAATATCTATTTCACTATTACAAAAAGAACATATTCTTTTATTAGCCATATAACAATCACGCTCCATAATTATTATGGAGCGAATTGGTTTTTTTATTATTATTTTTCAGCTTTTTTTGTTGTAGCTTTTTTAGCAGGTGCTTTTTTTGCTGGAGCTTTTTCTTCTACTTTTTTAGTTGTAGCTTTTTTAGCTGGAGCTTTTTCTTCTACTTTTTCAGCTTTTTCTGCTTTTGTTACAGCATTAGCTTTTAAGATTTCAACAACTTTATTAGCTTTGATTTGGTATGCAATTTGAGATGGACGATATTGTTTTTTAAGTTCGTATAATTTTTTGTTATCTCCACCAGCTAATTTTGCATATTCAGCTTCAATTTCTTCTTCTGTTGCAACAACATTTTCAAGTTCCATAATTTTGTCAATTACAAGTTCTTGTAAGAATGATTTACGTGCATAATCTTCTGCACCTTTTTTAAAGTCTTCCATGTTAGCTACGCCACTGTATTGTAATAATACTTCAACAGGCATATTATATTGTTTAGCTTGAGCTTCAACACGTTTAACTTGATTTTCAACTTCACCATCAATTAATGATTGAGGGAATTCAGCATATGAAGCTTTGCATACTGCTTCGATTAAGCTGTTTACTAAATGATTTTCAGCAGCTTGTTCTTTTTGTTTCTTTAAATCTTCTTTAACGTGTGCTAAGTATGCATCTACTGTTTCAACGTCTTTGATTTCTAATTCTTTTACTAATTCATCATTTAATTCAGGATATACTTTTCCTTTAACTTCATGAACTGTAACTTTGAATGTTGCATCTTTTCCTGCAAGGCTTTCATGGTAATCTTTAGGGAATGTAACATTAACATCAACGTTAGCTCCAGTTGTAGCACCAACTAATTGATCTTCAAATCCAGGAATGAATGAATTTGAACCAAGTTCAAGAGGATAGTTATCTGCTTTTCCACCTTCAAAAGCAACACCGTCAACGAATCCTTCGAAATCGATAACAACTGTATCGCCTTTTTCAGCTGGAGTTTCTTTTACCATATTTTCAACTTTTGAATCTAAAACTTGTTTAACAGCTGCATCAACATCTTTTTTAGTTACTCTTGCAGAAAGAGGTTTTACTTTGATTCCTTTGTATTCACCTAAACGAACTTCTGGCCATACATCAACTTCTGCAGTGTATGTAAATCCTTTACCTTTTTCTAAAGAAGCGAAATCTAAATCAACTTTTGGTTCATCAGTTGGATAAACTTTAGCTTCCATAACTGCTTTTGGATAAGTTTCTTCAAAAACAAATTGTAAAGCATCATTATATAATGAAGCCCATCCGTATCTGTTGATGAAAACAGTTTTAGGCATTTTACCAGGTCTGAAACCATCAGCTTTAACTTCTTTAACAACTTTTTCAAATGCTTTATCTAAAGCAAGATCAAATTCACCAGCAGAAACTTCTACTGTTAATTTTACTTTGTTTTCACTTAAACGTTCTAATTGTACGCTCATTTTAATATTCTCCTTAGTATTAATCATAATTTTAATTCTTGTATATTATACCAAATTTGGATATTTTTTTCAAGTTAAATGTCTTTTTCGTATTTACTTAGTACATATTCTTCTACAAATCTAAGTGGTGCAGGTCCACAATCTAAAATATATTTATGGAATTCTTGATAGTCAAAATCACTTCCTGCAAGTTCTTTTACTTTCATTTGTAAGTCTTTTATTTTGAAATAAGTAAAGAAATATGTTTGATAATTATTTGGAATTTCTATCATTTGTTCATAAGCTGATTTGATTTTTTCCTCTGTGATTTTAGAATTAAATCCTCTTATAAAATTACCAAGTTCTTCTTGTGTCCATCCGTTATAATGAATTCCCATATCCATTCTTGAATGAAGAAGTCCATTGTATTCATCATTTAAAATTAAATAATCTACAAATTCATCTGAGTATGTTCCTCTTAAAAGCTCATAGCTAAATATTTCTGTGTAAGTTGCCCAACCCTCTTTATAACCTGATGATGTTAATACTTTTCTAAGTAAATTTACATCTTGATTTTTAAAGTATACATTTTGATATAAGTGGCCAGGATATCCTTCATGAGCAAGTGTTGTATATAAATAGTTGTAATCTAATTCACCATTTTCTAATGTTACTTTTGAACCATTTAAATATATAAATTCTTCTGTCATATTATCTATAGCACTTACCATGTATGCAGCTGGGCTGAAATTATCTTCCATTGATTTATCAACATATTTGATTGTTATTTTGGGTTTTGATGTTAGTGGTGGGAAATAAATATCAAATGCAGTTTCATAATATTTAAGTTGTTCTTCAGGAGTACTAGTCATTAATTGATAAGTTGAAATCTCATTTCTAAAGTTTGCATCAGTTTGAATAAGGTTACGATAATAAGCCAATTTTTCCTCATATTGAGCTAATTTTTCATCAATATATTCTATTGCTTCGTCAACTGTAATTCTATATCCAACTGTATCTTGGAAATCTATTTGATAATATTCTTTTCCAATTTCATAACCATCTTTAGTAACATAATGAGCAAGACCCATATTATTAATTGCTCTTCCTTTTAGTTTCGGCAATTCATCTTTGACATATCTATAACCTTCAATTAAAGGTCCATTAATTTTTTCTTTATTTACATTTTTATAATATGTTTTTTCTTCTGGCGTTAAAAATTCACATTCATCAATTTTTTTATTTACAACAGTTATCATGAAATGTTCATTTGTTCCAACTTGCGAAATAAATTTTTCACATTGTGAAACAACTTTTTCAATAACAAAATCTTGCATTCCATAACCCTTATCTGCTTTTTCAATTTCAAAATCTACGTACGATTTAAACGTTGATGGTATTAAATCTAAGAATTTAAAATAATTATCAACATCTAGTTTAGTTCTAAATTTATATTCTACAAGTAATACTGGAAGTTGTGCTTGATATCCCAAATATGATCCTAAATAATTATTACTCAAATATCCCATTTCAGGTGTTTTTAAATTCACATCTTCAACCAAATCAACAATAATATTATAAGTCATTTTTTGGTCATCCGTTAGGTTTTCGTAATCAAATCCTGTTATTTGACCAATTGTTAGATTTATTAATATTTTTCCCATTTCACTTGATATTCCGGGAGTTGGTAAACTTGGTTCAGAATGTTCTAAACCATAATCTTCTGGATGCTCAAAATAGTAGTTTAATGTTAATTCATCTCCATTAATAAGCATATACAAAACTGATGCCGCAAAATCATCAAAAGTTGAATTATCCATTTTCCTTGAGCAATTATCACAGCTTGCGCCAATAACTGAACAAATTATTAATATTATAATTAAAAAGGTTTTTCTAATCTTTTTCATTTTTTTACCTTCCTTCTTATATATTTTATCATATTTTTATAATTATACACATTTTTTGATAAAAAAATATATAAAAAAATGCATTCCTAAGAATGCATCTTATGAACCTAAATATGCTTTTTTTACATTTTCATCTTTAAGAAGCTCTTGTCCAGTACCGCTTAAAACAATTTTACCATTTTCTAATACATATGCTTTATCAGCAATTGATAATGCGGCTTTTGCATTTTGTTCAACAAGTAAAATTGTGATACCAGATTCATGTAAATGTTTGATAATATCAAATATTTCATTTACAAAGATTGGCGATAAACCCATAGATGGTTCATCAAGTAAAAGTATTTTGGGTTTTGACATCATAGCTCTTGCCATAGCAAGCATTTGTTGTTCACCACCAGAAAGAGTTCCAGCTTTTTGCTTTTTTCTTTCTTCTAAGCGAGGGAATCTTTCAAACACTTCTTTTAAATCTTCTTTAATTTTTAACACATTATGTCTTTGATAAGCACCCATTTCTAAATTTTCTAAAACTGTTAAGTTTGCAAAAACTTGTCTTCCTTCTGGAACATGTGCTACACCATATGTTATTGCTTTATATGCTGGAATTCTAATTAAATCCCCAGTTGCATATTTATGATATTTTGATTTGATTTTTTTAATTTGATTTGGAGTAAATCCTTTTACTTGTTCTTCTTCATCAGTTTCAGCTCTTTGAAGAAACTCAAATACTTTTTCACTTGTTCCAAATGCACTTAGTAATTTATCTGTTGTTTTTTGTCCACAAAATCTATTTAATGTTCTTTTATCTGTAAGTCCTGTTAAATCAAGGTTTGCAAAGCTACCAGAATTAGATTTAACAAGTCCGGTTAATGATTTTAAAAGAGTTGTTTTTCCAGCGCCGTTTGCACCAATAAGTACAACTAATTCTCCTTTTTCAACATTGAAATTAATGTCTTTTAGGGCTTTAATATTTCCATTATAAGTAACTGATAAGTTTTTTACTTCTAACATATTAATCTCCTAAATATGCTGCAATAACTTCTTTGTTATTTTTAATTTCAGCAGGTGTTCCTGTTGCAATTTCTTTACCAAAGCTTATTACTTTTATCCATTCACAAATACCCATTACAAGTTTCATGTCATGTTCAATTAAAAGGATTGCAGTGTTAAATTTTTCTCTTACAACTTTTATTGTTTCCATTAATTCTTCTGTTTCAATTGGATTCATACCAGCAGCTGGTTCGTCTAAACAAAGAATAGAAGGGTGTGATGCAAGTGCTCTTGCAATTTCTAATTTTCTTTGTTTACCATAAGGTAGATTTTGTGCTTGTTCATTAATATATTCAGATAAACCTAATACTTCTAAAATTTCTAAAGCTTCTTTTGTTGCTTTATCTTCTTGTTCCCAGTATTTTTTTGTTTTAAAAATACCTGCGAATAATCCATAATTCATATGAATGTTACTTGATACTTTTACATTTTCAAGTACACTCATTCTTTTAAATAATCTAATATTTTGGAATGTTCTTGCAATTCCAATTTTTACTCTATTGTGAGGAGACATTTTTGTTACATCTTGTCCGTTTAATTCTACAGTTCCACTTGTTGGTGTATAAACACCTGTTAACATATTAAATACAGTTGTTTTACCAGCGCCATTAGGACCGATTAAACCTACAAGTTCACCTTCTTTAATTTCAATTGAGAAATTATCAACCGCATGAAGACCACCGAATACAATTGAAATATTGTTTGTTTTAAGTACAGTATTTTTCATTATTCAGCAACCTCCTTTGAAGGTTCTTTTTTTGATTTGATTTTGTTTTTTATCTTTCCTATTATCTTGTAAAACCAGTCCCAAGTAAATTCACTTGTTCCAAGAATTCCGCTTGATCTAAATAACATAATTAATACTAAAACTACACCATAAATAATTTTAGGGTTACTTGCAAAGAATTCTGGCACCCATGACTGTAAGCAGAACCATTGTTGATAAAATACAATTATTCCTGTTGCAAGAATTGATCCTGTTAAAGAACCAAGTCCGCCTAACACAATAATTACTAGGAATAAAATTGATAAATCTTGCCCAAATTTAATAGGACTAAATGTTTGATAGTGAGCTAATAAACCACCAGCAATACCAGCAATAACAGACGCAAAAGTAAATGCTAATACTTTATATTTATTTACAGGAACACCTGATGCTTCGGCAGCAATATTATCATCACGGCAAGCTAGAATTGCTCTACCAAATCTAGATCTCATAAATGAAATTATTAAGAATACAGCTACAACCAAGAATATAGCATATAGGACCGGCGTACCTCTTAAATATGAAGCAGCACCAATACCAGATGCACCACCAAGACCATCAAAATTTTTACAAATATTTACAAATATCAAACTCATACCAAGTGTTACAATCGCTAAATAGTCACCTTTTAATCTACCAAGAGCAATTGTTCCAACAATAAATCCAATAATACCTGTTATTATACCTGCAACTATTACAATTCCAATAATAATTAAATATCCCAAGAAATGTAGTTGTGCACCTCTAACTGTAAAAATATATTCACGTAAAAAACTTGGATCAACGAATTTTTTAACTAAACTTGCAATAAGAACTGCAACAGTATATCCTATTAAGATAAATCCACCATGTCCAAGGACAAACTCACCTAAACATCCACATACAATATTTAATGCAAGAGCTGCAATTGAATATATAAATATTAAACTGAAAATACCTGGTAAAGTTGCACTACCTTTTATTAAAATCGAAAATACAACTAAAGCTGTAATTGAGACAAGATTACTAATTAAGTTTCGTTTATTTAATCTTTTAAATACCATATACTACACCTTCTCTCTTACATCTTTACCAAGAAGTCCTGCAGGTTTGAATAATAAAATTATTACAAAAATACCATATACGATTGTATCATTCCAATGTGATATACCATATACCGCAGTTAGTTCTCTTAAAATACCAATTAAGAATCCACCAAGCACTGCACCTGGTAAACTACCAATACCACCAACTACTGCCGCAACAAACGGATATAAACCAATTGTTACAGAACCTAGTTCAAAGTTAATCATTGGAGCACGTAGTAAATAAATTACAACACCGATTGCGGCAAGAGCAGATCCAATCATAAATGTTAAGGCTACAATTGAATTATTATTAATACCCATTAATTTTGATGCTTCTTCATTTTCTGAAACAGCTCTCATTGCAATACCAATTTTTGTTTTCTTAACAAAGATCGTTAAAGATACAAGTAATATTGCAGTTACAACAATTGAAATTATAAAACTTGTATTATTATCAAAATATTTAGGGAATTCTAATTGTTTACCTGTAATTGCATTCATTGCTCCACCAAGAATATAACTTACACCAATTGCAGTGATTAAAGCTGTAATTCTTGATGATCCTTTTTTTCTAAGTGGTCGATATGCAAATTTTTCAGTGATTATTGCAATGATTATACATACTAAAATTGAAATTAATAAACTTATTAATAACGCAACTATACTATTCCCCATTTTAGGTCTAAGTATTTGATCACTTAAATAATAAGCTGTAAATCCACCAACAGTTATAAACTCCGAATGGGCAAAGTTAATCATTTTTACAATACCATAAACCATCGAGTATCCAAGTGCCATTAAAGCAAAGATACTACCCATTGCTAGACCATTTTTTAATCCTTCAAAAAATAATCCCATATGAACTCCTTTCTGAATATAGTTCTTAAACATTCATACAAGGCAGCATATTTTATTATGCTGCCTTATATCATCTTTTTATTATTTTGCTTCTACTTCTTTACCATCCTTGAATGTAATAACTGTAGCTTGTTTTTCTGGGTTACCATTGTTGAATTTGAATCCTTCAGCAGAAGTAACAAGACCAGTAAATGTACCAGTATTTAAAGCTTCAACTACTGCATCATAATCTAGAGAACCAGCTTGTTCGATAGCTTGTTTAACGATATAAACCGCATCATATCCAAGTGCTGCAAATGATACAGGAACTTCACCATTGTATTCTTCTTGGTATTTATTTACGAAATTTTTAACAGCTGCATTATCTGATAAACCGAAATAGTGATTTGTATAGAAACATTTTTCTAAGAAATCAACATTATCTCCAGCTTTAACTTGTTGAACAACACCGTCCCAACCGTCTCCACCGTAGCAAACTCCGTTATAACCTTTACCATAACCAGTTTTTAAAATGTTATAAACATTTTCATAGTAATCAGGAAGATATACACATTCGTATCCACCAGCTAAAATTGATTCCCAATATGAGTTAAAGTCTTTAACGTCTTTACCATAACCTTGAGTAGCAACTTGAACACCAGAAGCTTCAGCAGTTTCAACGAATGCATCTTTTAAACCTACTGAATAATCATCATCGTTGTTATATAAAACGTAAACTTTTGTATAACCAGCATTTTTAGCATATTGAGCCATATATTTACCTTGATATGAATCATAGAAACATGCACGGAAAATATTATTTCTATTTTCACGATCATTTCCATCTTCACCAACAGTTAATTTATCAGCAGTACCAGTTGGAGTAATTACAGGAATACCAACAGTGATTGCTTCGTTGATTAATCCTTCAGTAGCACCACTTGTAACAGCACCAACGATAACATCAGCTTTTTTAGCAACTAATGATGTTAAAGCAGCACCAGCTTTTGTTGGATCAGCTTCATCATTAACGAAATCAACTAATTCAAATTTCATAGTTTTACCATTAACATTAACGCCACCGTTTTCGTTAATTTCTTTAATTGCAAGTTCAACACCTTTTTTAGCAGCAATACCATAGATACTTACAGGACCACTTAAAGGACCAGATGAACCGATTCTAATAACGCCGTCTTTTTTATTTCCTCCATTATTTCTACATCCGCATAATGCAACTAAACAAATTGCACAAATTGCGATTACAAATAAACTTCTAAATTTTTTCATAAACATGTCTCCTCCTAAACAAATATTCTTGTAAATATTATATAATATTTATTTATTTTTTTTATAAAATATTGTAATGTAAACGTTTTACTAAAATGTTATAAAAAATAAAAGTGGTTAAAAATTAACCACTTTACTTAATCTACATTAACTCCTTTTGATAATTGTTGTTTCCCTACAAAGAAAATTACAACATCAAATGCGAAATATAAAATACATCCTAGTGCAAATATAGTTTTAACACCAGTTATTGCAGGATTTGTTGATGTAAATAATTCTAATAATTCTTTACTAAATAATAATCCCCCAATAAACATTACTATCACCATTACTGTTTGACATACCATATAAATTGCAAAACCAAATAACACAGACATCCCCATTTTATTTTGATTAAATCTATGTCCGATTATCATTCCAGTATATCCAGCAAATAATATATAAATAAATTCAAGAATAATAATTAACAATAAATAGAATACAAAACCACCTACACTAATATCTAAAGTATGTGCACTAGAATATACTATAAGTTTCAATCCTTCAACAAAATTTTCTGAATAATAGCATAATAAAATGCACGCTAAAAGAACTATAAATGTTGTAAATACAGCAATAACACTTGTTAATGTTTTTGAGCAATATAAAACATCTTTGGAAACAGGTAATGTATGTGATAAATATGATTCATCCGCATACATATTTCGTTTAAATCTAACCCATGATCTTGTAATAACATTAACAAATGCTGATACCATCATTGATATAGATGTAGCACTTAATATTTTATTAATAATCATAAAAACAAATGAATCTTCTATATAAAGTGTTATTCTTGCAAGTATTGCAAATACTAATGCAAGAATATAAAATATATTAATAAGTGAAAAGACCCATTTTAAATCATATTTTAATACTTTTAAGAACATTTAAAGATCCTCCTAAAAATTTCATTAATACTCGCGTTTTCTCTTTGTCTTAATTCATCAGCGTTTTCATGAATAATAATTTTTCCATTATCAATAATTAACACTTCATCAAGTATTTTTTCAATATCATCAATTAAATGTGTTGAAATAATAACTGTTGATCCTTCTTTAAAATTAGATAAAATAGTATCTAAAATATAGTCTCTTGTTGCAGGGTCAACTCCTCCAAGAGGTTCGTCTAAAATATAAATATCAGCATCTCTACTCATAACAAGTATTAATTGTACTTTTTCTTGCATACCTTTAGACATTTTTGTAAGTTTCATTTTAGAATCTAAATCTAAACTTTTTAATAATTCATATGCCTTTTCACTACTAAAATTTTCATAAAATTCACTAAAGAATTTAATTACTTGGTCAACTGTCATTGATTTGTCAAGATAAGTTCTTTCAGGTAAATATGCTACTATTTTTTTACTTTCAATTCCAGGTTTTTCACCATTTATTAAAACTTCTCCACTTGTAGGTGTTAATAAATCATTTATTAATTTAATTAATGTAGATTTACCAGTACCATTTCTACCAAGTAAGCCAATAATTTTTCCACCATCTAGTTTTAAATTGATGTCATCAAGTATAGTTTTTTCACCAAATGATTTATAAACATTTTTAAATTCAATACAAGCCATTATTATAAATCTCCCTTCTTATTTAATTTTTCAATAATATTATTTATGTCAAGTCCAATGTTATTCATTTCTAAAATTAATGAATTTAATTTGTCATCAATATACTTATTCTTTATTTGATTAATCAAATCTTCATCTAATGTTACATATTTACCATTTGTACGTTCTGTGTAAATTAATTTTTCTCTTTCTAGTTCTAATAATGCCTTTTGCATTGTATTAGGATTAACTTTATATAATAATGCATATTCCCTTACCGATAAAAGTTTATCACCTTTATTTATCTTACCTGATATTATATCAAGTTTAATTAATTCTACTATTTGTAAATATATAGGTCTTTCATTATCAAATACAAACATATTTAAACCTCACTGTATTACTTGACTAATACAATTATACAATAATTATATTTCTTTG
>JAZKYN010000149.1:0-17017 GCA_045612145.1 Bacilli bacterium | reverse complement strand
AAGAATATTAAAAATAAATTTATTATTATTATGTGTATTAACATTAAATATTTTAACTAGTTGTAGTAAAAAATATACAGTAACATTTAAAGATTATGATGGTACATTACTAAAAGAAGAGAATGTAAAAAAAGGTGATGATGCAACAGCTCCAACAAATCCAACAAGAGAAGGATATATATTTATTGGTTGGGATAAAGACTTTTCAAAAGTAAGTGATAATTTAACAGTTTTTGCCGAATATGAAAAAGAAAAAGAACTTGTACACGAATATACAATAACATTTGAACCAACTTTAGAAGATAATTTAAATCCAATAACAGTTGTTTATAATAATGAATATGAAGATAGTTATTGGGAAAATCTTGAAGAAAATGGTTTTTTATCCTATGATGTATTAAAAAAACAAGCTGATGCAGAATATGTGGCAGAAGCAACAGCAACTCAATTTTCTGGTACTAAACCATTGTCAACTTATAAATTGCCTTATGATGAAAGTGCAACTGATATTGAAAAAATTAATTCCGCAAGATTTGAAAATGAGTTAATATATATTTATAAATTAGTTTCTGAGTCTGCTGGTTTTACTAGTACCTCTGAATTTGAAGAAGCTTATGCTTTAATGAAAGAAAAATTAGCTGGAGTTACGCGAAATGATTATTTGTATTATGTAAAAAATAAATTGATTTTATCTAATAATAAATATGATTTATATTTTAATTTTACTACTACTCAGTTTATATTAAACGAAAAAGATGAAAAAGGTAAAGTAATTAACTCTTGGTCATCAACTATTAAAGAATATGACATAAATAAGCGATCTATTTTTACAATTACATGTGTAGATAGTGATGAAGATACAATACAAAGTCCAATTGAATATGATTCTTTTTCACATTCTTGTCTTCAAGAATCCAGTAAGTCAATTTATCCATCATTTTCTGTAAATGTTGTAAAGAATAATAATGGAGATGCAGAAAAAATAATAGTTTACTATACTTTAAAACAAAAAGATATAGATAGTTCTTATATTCCAAGCAAAATAACTCTGTCTAGAGTTCGTGAATTAATTGAAAGGTGTAATAAGTTTGTTGCAAAATATAAAGAAGAGAATAATGGTGAATATCCAGTAGATTCTTTTGGCAAAAAAATTACAGAACTTGGATTCTTAAGTGAAATTAATGGTATTAATCCTGCAACTGGAAAGCCATTTGATAATGATACAAAAGAGTTTTATGATTATATATTTAATTATTGTTTTAAACTTATAGATGTTAATGACAATAATGAACAACTTCCATTTGAAGAACAATATTATAAATTAACATATGATTCAGACAGTAGTATTAGTCTATGTTATAGATTCTTTTATGAATGGTGTGGATATACAGTTGATGAATTAGTTATAGATACAGGAGTTGAAAAACAAATTCCTACTACTCCTATAATTAATGTTGCTATTGAATACAAACTTGGCGAAAACGGATTAGAAATAATGGTTCCTAGTAATTCAATTAAAACAAATCAAAACGATAATGGGAAATATTATAGAGTTACTTCAATAAATCTTTTACCATATTTTGTAGTATTAGAATAGGTTGAACTTATAAACAAACAAAATACCCTATAAATAGGTATCTAAGCCTGTTTTATAGGGTATTTTAATATTTTTTATTATTCTGTTAATAATTTATGTAACTTTCCTAATTCTTCAAAATTAGGCTCATTTTCACCTTGGCAAAGTTTTACATTGTCATTTTCATATCTAGGTATTACATGTAAGTGAAAATGCATTACAGTTTGCCCTGCAAGAGGCCCTGAATTATTAAGTAGATTTACATTTTCAACACCTAATTTTTCTTTTAAGATGTTTGATACAATAACAGCTGCTTTCATAATTTCGCTAGCTTCTACTTCATTTAATCCAAAAACATTTTCAACGTGTTTTTTTGGAACAATTAAAGTATGACCTTTTGTTGCTTGAGATATATCTAAAAAACAAGTAACAAAGCCATTTTCATATAGTTTAAAACAAGGAATTTCACCATTTATAATTTTACAAAATACACACATATATATATATCCTCCGTGTATAAATTGTATCATAAATATAAATTTAAGTAAATTAATTACATAAATGGATAGTCATATTCTACTTCTTCATCAAATGTAACATATGATAAATATACTCTTAAAAGTAAATATGTAATACCAGTTTGATTATCTTTTAATAAAATATGATCACGTCCTGCACCTAGAAGTTCTCCTTTAAATACTTTAGAACCCCACTGACTGTTTTCAAAATTCATATAAATTGTTGCTGTTTTACCAAGATTCATCCTTAAAATATTTTCTACATATGAATTTTCGTATCCTCTAAAGTTAGATTGAGGGTTAAATGATGGTGTATACTGGTTTGGATATTGTGGTTGTTGCGGGAATGGTTGTTGATTTGGGTATTGATTATATGGATAATATGGGAATTGATAGTTAATAGTCATAATACTCCTTTCAAATAATTTATATTTTTACATTAAAGTATATGTGTATATATATAAATTATGCTAAATTGTTAGTTATAACAGTTTTCTGATTCAACTGGCGCATAAAAACAGTGTGCTTTATATCGTCCTGAATTCCACTGTCCCCACCATCTAGCACGACAATCATCATCAAATGCATTATAAAACCATAAAGCATTACTTGCTGGATGAAATTTTTCTCCTTTAAGTACACGAAGTGCAAGATGTTTATCAACATCTCTTGCATGTTCATAAAAATATGAATAAAGTGTTGCTTCAAATCCTCCAGGACGTTGGAATACCATTTGTTCAATAGATGTAATATCTCTAAAATCTAGGCAATCTGCTAATACTCTATTAACACCAACATTACCAACCATTAACATACCAAGATCCCCTTCACTTTCAGCTTCCGCTCTCATAAGTCTAGCAAGAAGTTCAACCTCTTTTTCGTTGTGTTTTATTATTGACATATATATCACCAATCTATTATATGAATTGAAAAAGTATAATATGATATAAAATCATTTGATAAAAAATATACTATTTGATATAATATGTAAAACTAAAGGAATGATTTTTATGAATTGCAATCACGAATGTAATACATGTGCATCAAGCTGTAATGCAAGTTGTCCTATTTGTAATAAAACAGGATTACTTGTAAAAACTGAAGCCGCACTTAATCTTGTGAATAATAATAATTATATTGATAAAAATAAAAAAGTATATATATGTCAAAACAAAAAATGTAATGTTACATACTTTCAAGAAGAAAATCCTAAGTATTATACAAAAGAAGAAATGAAAGTTCCTGTATGGTTTAAAGAAACATATTCTAAATATATGGTATGTTATTGTTATGAAATATATATAAACGATATAGTAAATATTATAAAAAATGATAATTCAGATTCTATATTAACAAAAGAAGATATATTAAAACATTTTACAAAAAAACATGATGACTGTTTACATCATAATCCACTTGGCGATGATTGTGATAAAACATTCAAAAACGCAATAGAATTTGCTTATCATCAAAAGAAAGGATGATTTTATGAATATTTGGCATGACGCAAATAAAAATAGAATAAAAAAAGATGATTTTCTAGCTGTTATTGAAATTAGTAAAGGTAGTAAAAACAAATACGAACTAGATAAAGAAACAGGATTAATAATGCTAGATAGAATTTTATATACGTCGACACATTATCCAGCAAACTATGGATTTATTCCACTAACATATGCAAATGACTTAGATCCACTTGATGTTGTTGTACTTTGTAGTGAATCTTTAGTTCCATATAGCCTTGTTAGATGCTACCCAATTGGTGTCATTAGAATGATTGATGGACTATATGATGATGATAAAATTATCGCAATCCCATATGATGATCCTAATATGAACCATTATAAAGATATTGTTGATGTTCCAAACCATATAATTGAAGAAATAAAACACTTCTTTATGGTATATAAAAACTTAGAACACAAAAGTACAACAGGATTTAAAATTGATAATAAACATATTGCAGAAGCAATAATTGAAGAAGCGTTAAAAAGTTACGAACAAAATAAAGAAAAATTAAAAAACAAAAAACATTAGGTTCTATAATCTAATGTTTTAAACATACATTAGAAACAAAGGAGAATCTATATGTTACTTAATGGTAAAGAATTTAGTAAAAAATTAAAAAATAATTTAAAAATAGAAGTAGAAAATTTAAAAAAAGAAACAAATCAAACACCAGGACTTGTAATTATCTTAGTTGGTAATAATCCAGCAAGCGAAGTATATGTAAGAAACAAAGTAAAAGATGCTACAAACTGCGGTATAAACGCAAACTTAATTAGATTTGAAGAAACAATTTCTGAACAAGAACTAATAGATGAAGTAATAAAACTAAATAACGATGATACATGTCATGGATTAATTGTACAACTACCTTTACCTAAACATATTAATGAACAAGTAATAATAGATACAATTTCTCCTGATAAAGATGTTGATGGATTTGGTATTTTAAATAAAGGTAAATTATTTAGTGGACTTGAGTCAATTGAAAGTGCAACTCCAAAAGGAATAATGAAACTTTTAGAAGAATATAATATTGATCCAAAAGGAAAACATGCTGTAGTTGTTGGAAGAAGTAATATTGTTGGTAAACCAATGGCAATAATGTTATTAAATAAACATGCAACAGTAACAATATGTCATTCTAGAACTGAGAACTTATCTGAAATAACAAAACAAGCAGATATTTTAGTTGTCGCAATAGGTAAACCTAAATTTATTACAAAAGATATGGTAAAAGAAGGTGCAGTTGTAATAGATGTTGGAACGAATAGAGTTGATGATAAACTTGCAGGTGATGTTGATTTTGAAAACGTAGAGCCTATTGCATCATATATAACACCAGTTCCAGGTGGAGTTGGACCTTTAACTATTGCTTCTCTTTTAGAAAATACAGTTATCGCGTTTAAAAATGCGATTAATTTTAAAACTAAATAAATGAAAAGGAAAACATCATGATAATAGTAGGACTTGGAAATATCGGAAAAGAATATGAAGCAACTCATCATAATATTGGATTTATGGTACTTGATGAAGTAGCTAAAGCAAACAATTTAGAGTTTAAAATAGAAAAAAAACATCAAGCAATGATTGCTGAATATATATATAAAGGCGAAAAACATCTACTTGTAAAGCCAACAACATATATGAATAATTCAGGAATTGCTGTTAGATCAATAATTGATTACTATAAAAAAACAAATGAAGATGTTTTAATTATATATGATGACTTAGATTTACCACTTGGACAAATTAGAATTAGAAAAAATGGTTCTGCAGGTGGACATAATGGTATTAAATCAATCATCGCTCATCTTAACACTCAAGAGTTTTCTCGTGTAAGAATAGGTATAAAAAAAGAAAAAGAGATGGATACTATAAACTATGTACTATCAAAATTCTCAAAAAAAGAACTTGAAACATTAAAACCAACACTAGAAATATCTCCAAAAATGATAGATGATTATTTAAATAATGGCGTAAACTACATAATGAACAATTACAATGGGAGTAAATAATGGAATATCTTAGCCTTTTAAAAAGAAAATCAAAATATACCGCTGTATATAATGAACTTCTAAATTTAAAACAAGATAATACAAAAAACATTTATATCTCAGAATGTGCACATAACTTATCAAAACTAATAACTAGTGGTCTTTTTAAAGAAAAAAATCAAAATATTATATATATAACTTCATCAATTTATGAAGCTTCACGTGCATATGAGATAATATGTGATATGGTAGGAACTGACTTTGTCAGTTTTTTTCCCGTTGAGGAGTTCATTTCAAGCGAACTTGTCGCAACAAGTGAAGCATTCCGTTTAGCAAGAATGCTAACAATATATAATGTAATAAATGATATACCTCAAATAATTGTTACAAACACAGAAGGTATAACAAGACAATTGATGTCAAAAGATAAATTATTAAAGTCTATTATTAATATAAAGACATCTGATATATATACAAGAGATAAATTAATTGAAGATTTAATCATAAGAGGATATAAAAAAGTAACAATTACATCAACAAGTGGAACATTTAGTGTAAGAGGAAGCTTAATAGATATATATCCAATTAACGAAGATACACCATATAGAATAAATTTCTTTGATGATGAAATAGAAACAATAAAAAAAATCAACATAGAAACCCAAATGTCAATAGGTCATGTTGATAGATTAGATATATTCCCTTTATATGAAGTATTTTACAATCAAGAAGATATTCCAAGTATAAAAGAAAGTATATTAAAAGAAAATAAAATAAGTGATAAAATAAGTTTTGCCTTAGAAAGTATAGAAAACTATCAAAACTTAGAACAATTATATATATACTTACCTTACTTAACAAAAGAATATCAACCATTTATTAAACTAATAAATAATCCAATATGTATATATGAAGATTATCAATTATGTCTAGAACACGAAAAAGCAACACTTTTAGAAATGAGTGAATACTTTTTAAAAACACAAAACGTATCTAAAGATAACTTTTTCGTTAATTTAAAAGATATAATGTATGATTCTAAATTAAATATATATACATCTACATTTACACAAAGTTTAAATGATATTAAATTAGATAAACACTATACACTTGAATCTTCAAATTCATTTGAATATAACAATAATATAAGATCAATGATAGAAGATTTAAAAATAAACAAAAACAAAACATATTTAATAACACATATAGATGATAAAAAACTAAAATTTTTAGAAGAAACATTTACAAATAATGAAATTGACTATAAAATAATAGATGATAAAAAACTAAAGTTTTTAGAAGTAATAAGAAAACCAGGTGTATATCTTGCGATAATGGAAAATGGATATGGGTTTGAAGACTTAAATACACATTTTGAAATAATCACACCAAATGAATTTGCACCAGGAAAAATTGTAAAGAATTCTAAATATCAAAAATTCTTAAAAGATACAGTAAAAATATATAATAAAGATGAATTAAAACCAGGTGACTATGTAGTTCATCAAGAATATGGTATTGGTAGATACTTAGGAATAAAAACAAGAGAAATAAGAAATACTGTAAATGACTACTTATATATAGAATATGCTGATAACTCAAGTCTTTATATTCCAGTAGAAAATATATATGTATTAGAAAAATATATAGGTTCAAAAGATAAACTTCCAAAATTAAATAGTCTTAATTCAAAAGAATGGCAAAAGAAAAAAGAAAGAATCAAAGAAAAAACAAGAGAAATAGCAAAACAATTAATAAAAGTACAAGCAGAACGTGATGCTAAACAAGGTTTTATATATAAAGAAGACAGTTTAGAACAAATAGAATTTGAAAATGACTTTACATATAATGTAACAAAAGATCAACAAAAAGCAATTGATGATGTAAAACAAGATATGGAGTCTACTCGTCCACTTGATAGACTTATTTGTGGAGACGTTGGATTTGGAAAAACTGAAGTAGCAATGCGTGCAGCATTTAAAGCTGTTGATAATAACAAACAAGTTGCATATCTTGCGCCAACAACAGTACTTACAAGACAACATTATCATACATTTAAAGAACGTTTTGAAAAATTCGGAATTAGAGTAGAACTACTTAATAGATTTGTACCAATATCTACACAAAAGAAAATCTTAGAAGGATTAAAAAAAGGCTATGTAGATATAGTTATTGGAACACATAGAATTCTTTCAAAAGATATTATCTTTAAAGATTTAGGTTTATTAATCATTGACGAAGAACAAAGATTTGGAGTAGAACATAAAGAAAGAATAAAATCAATGAAATCAATGGTTGATGTATTAACTCTTTCTGCAACACCAATTCCAAGAACACTTCAAATGGCACTTTCTGGAATAAGAGACTTATCTTTAATTGAAACAGCACCAAATAATAGACTTCCAATACAAACATATGTATTAGAATCAAATGATTCAGTAATAAGAGAAGCAATCAATAGAGAAATGGGTAGAGGTGGACAAGTATTCTACTTATTAAACAGAATATCAGAACTAGATTATATTAGAAGAAAAATTCATAAACTTGTACCAAAAGCAAGAATTGGATTAATTCATGGAAAAATGGATAAAGATGAAATTGAAGACGAATTAATTTTATTCCTTGAAAAAGAATATGATGTTTTAATATGTACAACAATTATTGAAACAGGAATAGATATACCGAATGCAAACACACTAATAATTGAAAGAAGTGATACACTAGGACTTTCACAACTTTATCAAATAAGAGGTAGAGTCGGACGAAGCGATAGAATATCATATGCATATTTAATGTATGAAAAAGATAAAGTAATAACACAAAATGCAACAAAACGACTAGAAGCAATCAAAGAATTCACAGAACTTGGAAGTGGATATAAAATCGCAATGAGAGACCTTGCGATAAGAGGATCTGGAGATATTTTAGGTAGTGAACAATCAGGTTATATTGATGCTATTGGAATGGACCTATATATGAAACTTCTAAATGAAGCTATTCAAGAAGAAAAAGGCATTCAAAAAGAAGAAGAAAATAAACGTCTATATCAAGTACAAGTATCAAGACACGTTGATGAAGAATATGTAAGTGATGATGCAATTAGAATAGAAATCCATAAATCAATTAACAAAATTAAATCGCGTGATCAAATAAATACACTAATAACAGAATACACAGATAGATACGGAAAACTATCAGAACAAATACTTCTATATATGGAAGAAAAATATTTAGAATACTTATTAAAAATAAATGGTGTAGAAGCATTTAGAGAAACAGATACAGAAGTAATATTTAACTTTGATGAAGAATCAACAAGTCATATTAATGCACAAAAAATATTTGAATTATCAGTAAAACTACACTTGAGATATAAATTCGATTATAGAAGTAGAAAAATAATAATAAAGATTGATAAAACACAAACAAGTAAAAGTTATATATATGGACTTGTAAAATTCTTAGAAAATTTAAAAGAACTAAGACATCTATAGTATAAAAAAACAAAAAACCTCCATAATAAACATAGATAGTTGTTATGGAGGTTTTTTAATGAAAGCAACAGGAGTAGTAAGAAGAATAGATGATTTAGGAAGAATTGTTCTTCCAAAAGAATTAAGAAGAAGTATGAGGATTAAAGAAGGAGAATCCCTTGAGATATATACAGATGGAGAAAACAGAATAATATTAAAGAAATACTCTCCAGTACAAAACGTAAATGACTTTGTTGAAGAGTTTGTTGAAAGTCTATATGCATCAAATAAAAAAGATATAATAATAACAGATAATGAAAAAGTAATTGCATATGCAGGTAACTTTCAAGGAAACATCGCAAACAGAAGAATATCAATGAGATTAGAAGAAAAAATGAACAAAAGACAAACACAAATCATTGATAAAAAAGAAAACTTTGAATTTTTAGAAAACTATCCCATTAATAAAGCCGCAATCATTAAACCAATAAATGTACTTGGTGATATAAGTGGATCAGTAATAGTATTAAGTGAAAATATAACAGATGTTGAAAAATCACTAGCTGAGTTTGGTGGAATGTTTATGGGAAGATATTTAGAAGGATAAAAAAACAAGGAAGAAAATTCCTTGTTTTTTAAAATAATTATTGCATACTATCACTATAGTGATATAGTCAATGACTAAAATTCTACATATTATAAAAAAATACTTTATTTAAATACAACAAATACACTTGTTTTTATGGTATAATTTGGATATCAAAAAATAAAATACACATATAAAATATACTGAAATTTGCAGCAATCATACGTACTAGTAAACATACTAATATATATGGTTGTTGTTTTATTTTTTAGAAATATAAGGAAGGAATATATATATGAAATATATTGAGACAGAAAAAGTTGAATTAAAGAAAGTGTTAAATGAGACGTTTGAGAAAGAAGTTGTTGCTTTTTTAAATACTGATGGTGGTGTAATCTATGTTGGCGTAGAAGATGACGGAAGTATACGTGGTGTAGATAATATTGATGATGTAATGAAGAAGATATCAGATATATTAATAGATGGAATAGTGCCTAATCCACAAAGTTTAATAAACTTAAAAGCTATAAAAGAAGATGATAAATGGATACTAGAGGTCGTAATAGAAAAAGGTAAATATTTATATTATATAAAAAGATATGGTAGAAGTAATAAGGGTTGTTATATTAGAGTTGGCACAAGCGTTAGAAGTATGACAGAAGAACAAATCGAAATAAGATATAATAAAATATATATACATAATAAAGAATTAACTGATATACCAAGTAAATTGGGTAAACTAATGTTTAGAGAATTGAAAATATATTACGCTGAGAAGAATCTTCATTTGAATGACGATACATTTGAAAAGAATTTAAACTTATTAACACCTGATGGTAAATATAATATGTTAGCAGAACTTTTAGCAGATGAGAATAGAGTATCTATTAAAATAGCAAGATTTAAAGGAAAAGATAAATCTGAACTTCTTGAAAAAAGTGAATATGGATATAAATGTTTGTTAGTAGCGATAGATAGAATGATAAATAGATTAGAAGCAGAAAATTATACAATGTCAGTAATTAAAGGAGCAAGAAGAGTGGATAAAAGACTTGTTGATATGGATTCACTGAGAGAAATATTTATAAACGCAATAGCACATAATGATTGGTTGCAAGTCGAGCCTGCTGTATATATATTTAGTGATAGAATAGAGATAATATCTCATGGTGGGCTTCCAAATGAACAAACAAAAGATAATTTTTATGAAGGGATTAGTAAACCAAGAAATAAAGGATTAATGAGAATTTTATCAGACTTAGAATATGTAGAACAAACAGGACACGGTATACCAGATGTTGTTAAAATATATGGTAAAGATATATTTGTTATACATGATACATATGTAAACGTAAAAATCCCTTTTAATAAAGATGTATTAAAAAGTCACAATAAAGAGAAAAATATATACAATACTGCCCAAGAAACTACCCAAGAAACTATCCAAGAAACAACAAGAGATAAAATAATAAAAGAAATAATATCTAATCCTAATGTTACTAGAAAACAGTTGTCTAAAATAATTGGATTAAGTGATGCTGGTATTAAGTATCATTTAAGAGAATTAACAAAGGATGGTATAATTGCTCATAAAGGCGCTACAAAAAAAGGTTATTGGGTTGTAATAGATAATAAAGAAAAGAAGGAAAAATAAAAATATAAGCCAACTTTATAATAAGTTGGCTTTTCTATTATATATATGATATAATAAATACGAGGTGATTATAATGAATAATTTTATGTATGATTTTTTAAATAAAATAAGTTTTACAAGAGTAAGTGGATCTAAAGAAGAATTAGAATGTGCTACTATGATTAAAGAGGAAATTGAAAAGGCTGGCGGAAGTGCTTCTATTGTTCCTTTTGAAGTAACTAGCACTTCTTTTAAAGATGTATCACTTACTTCATCAAATGGTACAAAGTATGAAGTTACTGGTTATAAATGTAGCGAAGAAACAAGTGAGGACGGCATTACAGCACCTTTCTATTATATGGAATCTACTAGTGAAATTAGTAAGATGTATGCAAAAGATAAAATTGTTTTAGTTGATGGATATTTGAGAAAACCAGCATATGAAGCACTACTTAAAGCAGGCGCAAAAGCATTCATTACATATGGTGGTGATGTTTATGATGAAAATGCTGATATTGATATTAGAGAATTAAGAGAACCTCTTTATAGAGAAGGAAAACTTCCTGGCGTTCATATGCGTACAATTGACGCAATGAATCTTGTTAAAGAAAATCCTAAAGAAGTAACTATTAAATTATTAAAAGAAGAAGGTGTATGTGATTCTAGAAATGTTATTTCTGAAATCAAAGGAACAACATATCCTGATGAAGTAATTTGTTTTACTGCACACTTTGATAGTGTATTATTTAGTAAAGGCGCATACGATAATGGCGCAGGTAGTGTTATTATTCTTGAACTTTATAAATATTTTTTAGAAAACAAACCTACGAGAACACTTAGATTTATATGGTGTGGTAGCGAAGAAAGAGGACTTCTTGGTTCAAAAGCATATGTATATAACTTAAGTGATGAAGAATTAAATAAAATTGTATTAAATGTTAATGTGGATGTTGCTGGAACTGTTCTTGGAAAAGATTCTTGTGCTGTAATTGCAAATAGTGATCTTGTATCAATGGTTAAATATTTATCAAAAGAAGTTGCTTTTGTAATAGATGTAAAACAAGATATATATTCAAGTGACTGTATGCCTTTTGCTGATAAAGGAATTCCTGCAATCAACTTTATGAGATTTGGTGCACCAAATGCAGCTCACATTCATGATAAGTATGATACAATGCATTTTATTAGTAGCGAGTCTTTAAATAATACATATAGTTTTGTTAAAGAGTTTGCATTAAGACTTCAAAATTATAAAGTATTCCCTGTAGATAGAGTTATTCCTGAAGAACTTGTAAAAAAAGTTAATGAATATTTATTTAAAAATAAACAAGAAAATAAATAAAAAAGATTAAGTTTGTTTCTTTATATATATAATAAGAAAAATAATAAAAAGTATAATAGTTTACTTTTTTATCAAAAAGGCGTAATATATATGCGTATAAAAAATAAAAAGGAGGATTAATATATATGCCATTAGTAAGTATGACTAATATGTTAAACAAAGCAAAAGAAGGAAAATATGCAGTAGGTCAATTCAATATCAACAACCTTGAATGGACAAAAACTATTTTAGAAACTGCAGAAAAAAATCAATCTCCAGTTATTCTTGGTGTATCTGAAGGTGCAGCAAAATACATGGGTGGATTTGATACAATCGTTGGTATGGTTAAAGGTTTAATCAAATACTTAAATATCACTGTTGAAGTAGCTCTTCACTTAGACCACGGTTCAAGTTTTGAAAGTTGTAAAGCAGCTTTAGATGCTGGATTTACATCAGTTATGATCGATGGATCACATCATCCAATCGCTGAAAACATTGCAATGACTAAACAAGTTGTTGATTATGCACATGCAATCGGTGCTAGCGTTGAAGCAGAAGTTGGTACAGTTGGTGGAAATGAAGACGGTGTTGTTGGTGGTATCCAATATGCTGATTTAAACGAATGTGTACGTTTAGTTAAAGAAGCAGGTGTTGATGCTTTAGCTCCAGCTCTTGGATCAGTTCATGGTCCTTACCAAGGTGAACCAGTATTAGGTTTCGTTGAAATGGAAGCTATTAAAGAAGCTACAAATATGCCACTTGTATTACATGGTGGAACAGGTATTCCTGATGAAAAAATCCAAAAAGCTATCGCTTGCGGTACTTGCAAAATCAATGTTAATACAGAATGCCAACTTGCATTTAATAAATTATTAAGAGAATTCTTAGCTGATGAAAAAAATGCAAAAGTTTACGACCCTCGTAAATTATTAGGTCCTGCTACTAAAGGAATCGCAAGTGCGGTTACTGAAAAAATGACTGTATTTGGTTCATTAAACAAATAGTATATATTATGAATTTTAAAAGGATGTAAAAAAATTACATCCTTTTTATTTGTTTTTTAAATAATATGTTATAATATGCTTGAGGTAATATGTATGGAAAAACAAAAACATGATTTTTACGATATACACGTAAATGCAGCACTGCTAATAGATAAAAGAATAGTAGATAATATCGAAGAATTAGAATACGTAAGACATATAGAAACATATATAAGAAATGTTGATAATTTATATATATATAATTTAACAAACCAAGATCTTACATCTTTTTATAATAGATTATCTAGGTATGATAATATACAATATACAAATATGGAAGATTTTGGAGAAGTTCAAAATTATCAATTTGTGTTAGAACATTTCTTAGAAACAAAATGTGACTTTGGAGTAATACTAAGCCTTGGGTATTATTATGAAGAAGATTCATTTTTAACAATGAGAAGATATGTTACAGAAAACGATTCATCTAAAATGGCAATTGTAACACCACTTCCTTTAAGAGGGTGTGAATTATTTTTAACAAATGTTGAAGATGTAAGAAATTGTAAAGGATGTAATATGGTTGGTACTTTAATAAATATGAAAATATTTGAAGAATTATCACCTTTAAAACTTGAATATTATCAATCAATGTTTGATTATGAATATTGTCTTCGCGCAAGAAGTAAAGGATATAATATAGTATTGTTACAAAATCAAGTATTGAGAAATCAAAATTATACAGTTCTTGAAAGAAAAGTATTTATGGTTACTCTTACAGCTTATGATTATGATTTAATGGATTTATATTATCAAACAAGAAATAGATTTTATTTATGGGATGAATATAAAGATATAGATCCAGCGTTTGTAAAACTTGATAAAAAACTTTATCGAGGAGAACGTCATGTAATGAAAGTAAGAGACAGAAATTATCGTGATAAGTTCTATATGATGAACGAAGCAGAATATGATTATTTAAGAAAAGTGTATGGAAAATATAAAGGAGGAAACGAGAATGAGAAAAATTAAATTATTAACATCACTTTGTTTAGTAGCATTACTATCACTTTCTTTTATAAAAGCAAAAGCTTATGATAGTATTGACTCAACTGGTCAAACACAATGGAATATTATTAGTGAAGAAGAACAAAGTCAATATGGAGTTTATTATTCGCATCAAATTGGTAAACCAAAAACTAATGGTGCAAATGGTACAGAAAAAAATGTTAACTTCTTCAATATGAAAGCTGATGGAGTTAATGCCAAACTTGTTACATGGATGAAACCAAATACAAATGCAACATTTGGTTCAAATGCTTTAACTAAGATTGCGGCTGACTATGAAAAAAATCATCCAGGTTGGATTGTTGTTGCTGGTGTAAATGCTGACCAATGGTATTATGGAACAACTGTATCTGATCCAAAAGGTGGATACTTCTATTATAAAAATCAAACTTATTATCCATTTACTGTAGATGGACAAAATTTATTTACAATTAATCCTCTTGGAGCAAGTGGTAACGGTGTAGCTATCACAAATAATCCAAATAGTCCTATTGCGGACGTAGCTGGAAGTGTAGCTATTGAACTTCAAATTTATGATGAAAATGACAATTTAATTAAAACATTTAATGTATCAGGATATAATCAAGCTCCAGGTGCAGGACAAACAACTGTATGGAGTGGATACTTTAGTGCAAAAGCGTTAGATCAATTCGTTGATAGAGAAAATGTAACTAGTACAAATGGTCTATATGTAGTTGAAAATTCAGAACTTGCATATATGAACAATACTAGAGATTATGAACCATATGAAGCTGGTTTATATCATGCTGTTGACTCATTCTATGGTAGAGGAACAATTAGTACAATTAAAAACACTGTAACTCTTACAAAAGGACAATTTGCTATTGAAACAACTGATGAAGAAGTAAAACAATATTTAGGTGAAAATGTTAAAGTTATCGTAGAACAACAATATGCTACTCCAATCGGAAATCAAGTAGAATCAGTATCTGGTTATCATACAGTTCAAGTAAAAAATGGTGTATATCAATCAACAACAGCTCCTTATAATACAGGAACAAGACCTAGATCAATGTTTGGTATTCTAGAAGACGGTTCATACTTCTTAATGACAACAAGAGATGTATCTGAAACATCAGTTGGTGGAACTGTTCATACAGAAACAAATGCAATTTTAAGTTATTATGGTGCATATACATGTTATCAACATGATGGTGGTGGTTCAGTTACTGCAATCTATCGTAATTCAACTGGTGGATTTGATGTTGTTAGTGAATCATGTGATAGTGGAACAAGAGAAAGAGCACTTGGGTCTGGATTATTCTTCGTTGTAAGAGATCCTGGATTTGATTCATATAAGAAAAATTCAACTGCAACATCAGTAACATTCACTAAAAAAGTTGGTGAGTATTATGATGGAATGGAAAATGCAACAGTAACAATTGGAGAACAAACAGTAGCTTTACAAGAAGGAAGTAATTCTGTAACATTGAAAGATTTAGAACCAAATAAAACTTATGAAGCTATAGTTAAATATACATATAAAGGCGTAGAATATCAATCAACTGTAAAATGCGAAACAAAGGCTTATGATCCTGGAATAAATATCGTTCCGAATACATATGGCTTTACTGTAAAAAAATATACAACAGACCCTGTATTAAATACAACCAAAGTCGTCTTTACTGTAGATGGCACGAAAACATATACAATGGGTGATGTAAATTCATTTGAAATAGATGAATTGTTTAAAGGCGAATCTTATGCTATTTCATATGTATGTACAGTAGAAAACCAAAACACAAAAGAAACTTATCAAATAGTTGTAGAAGAAAAAACATATACAACACTAGCTTATGAACTTCCAGCAATTACAAAACTTGAAGAAGGAAGAAAAACTGATGATTCATTAAGAGTAAGTTATGCATATACAGATGCCGATGACTTAGTTACAAAAGCATATATCTATTTAAATAATACAAAATACGAATTAACAAAGAAATCTGGCTCATATACTTTTGAAGATTTAGATTTTACAAATAACACATATAATATTAAAATAGTGTTAATATACGAAATTGATGAAGTTGAAGAAGAATTAGAATCTGATTTATTAACATATGAAAAACCAGCATGTACTCATGACTATGATAATGATTGTGATGCAACATGTAATTTATGTGGTGCAACAAGAGAAGTTGCTGATCACAAATGGGTAGATGCAACTTGTACTAAAGCTAAACACTGTTCAGTTTGTGGAATAGAGGAAGGAACTACTTTAGAACATACAAAAGTTGTTGATAAAGGATATGCGGCTACATGTGAAAAAGAAGGTTTAACAGATGGAAGCCACTGTTCAGTATGTAATAAAGTATTAGAAGAACAAACTAAAATT
>JAZKYN010000148.1:0-12935 GCA_045612145.1 Bacilli bacterium | reverse complement strand
CTAAAGCTTTGCTTTAGGATATTTATTTTTTTTAAACTCTTCTATTTTATTTAATAAAATTAAATCATCTTGATAAGAAAAGTCATCACAATTAACATTTATTATTTTACCAAAGTATGGTGCATTTCTTAATTCATCTTGTGTTTTTATGAAATCTTCTATATTTGTAAAGTCTTGTGATTTATGAACATAGTGTCTATTTTCATTTAGTCTTTTTAAAAATCTTTCATGAAGTATTTCATTTGATGCATCAAATACAATTGATAATACATCATAATTTGATTCTTCACAAATTTTCTTTAATTCAACAAGTTCATAATCTTTAAAATTACATTCAAGTAAAAGTGTTGTTTCATTCGCGAATACTAAATATTTCATTAAATCAAAACATATAACAGATAGCTTTTTATTTTCTTCTCTTGTTTCTACATATATGTTATCACCTAATATTTCTTTTAATCGATCTTTGTTGATAACATTTATTTTTAATTTTTCTTTTAAAAACATTGAATAAGTAGATTTACCACTTGCTAAAACTCCACCTATTAAAATCAGTTTTTTCATATATCCTCCATATATTACTAAGATACTAACATATCTACTATTTCTTCATCTATGAATTTTAAAGTCTTTCTATCAATTATTGCAAAGTCATGTGCATCATCAAATATAAATAATCCTATATTATATTTTTTTGCAATCTTTTTATAATATGATAAATATTCAATTCTTTCTTCTACACTAGTTCTATCAACAGCACCAAATTCACCAATAATAAGTGGTAGTTTTGTTTTTTTAACTAAACTATTAAATAGTTTAAATACAGATTTTAACTCTTTTTTGTCCTTTAAACTACCCCATTCATTTACAAAATCGGTACTTCCTAAATTAATTTCGTTAAATGTAAAATTAACAGGATTATAATTATGGCACTCTATTAGTAAATGATTGTATGTTGAATCATTTGGCACTTTAAAATTATCTACTATTTCTTGATTTATTCCAGCAGCATATGTTGTAAGTATTAAGTTTCTATATGCATTATTACTTCCTGTAGATCTAATTGTATCAACGAATACTTGATGTAAATAATTCATATTATCAAGTATTTCAGTCTCTTTTATAGACCAATCGCCTTGCATAGTTCTTATTTCATTAAAAGGTGAAAATAATAGTTTATCATCATAATCTTTAAATAATGTTGCGACTTCTTTCCAGTGTGATATATATAAATTTACACTTTCTTCATTTAAGTTATCTACAAATAAACCATATGTTTCAATAATATCGACTAGACAGTATACGTCTAAATCTATACAGTAATCAACAATTTGTTTTAATCTGTTAAGCCATAAGTCATCAATTTTATTATTTATATCTACATGGTTATATATATCAAATGAAATTCTAATCGCATTAAAACCTTTATTTTTAAGAGTTGATATTAATTCTTTTGTTGTTACATCTTCGCACCAAAATGTTTCATAAAAGTTAAGTTTTTCTAGTGTATTATTTTCATAATACTTTTTGATCTTTATATTTATTTGAATAGTATCATAACTAATTTCTTTATTATTATCTATTTCTATATATAACTTACCATCTTCTACAATACTTTCAAATTCTTCGTTTAGATATATAATAGTATTGTTAAACATTAATTTTTCAATAGTCCAATATAATGTACCACCTAAATTAGAATAAGGTATATCAAATATTATTTTAAGTTTACTATTTGTTTTTTTATTTAATGTATATATATTTTCATGAGATGTCTCAAATTGATTTGACTCATTATTATCAACAACTAACTTATATTTTATAAGCTTTGGATACTGAATGTTTGCGGAAAGAGACATTCCAAGATTCCAACCAGTATTTAAGTTTTGTTTAAAATCCCATGAACTTTCCATGTTATTTTCTTCTTGTAACATTTTTTTTGATATATGTATACTTTTATTATTGATAAATAAAATTGTTAACACAATTATACTTATTATAACTAATAAAACAAATATTTTCTTTTTCATAAATATACCTTTTTTCATTAGTATTTATTAAAACTTATTTATTTTAAATCACTTTTTTTGTTTTTTTTAATTAACTCAATTATAAATAAAATTAGTGCATAAGATACTGCATATATAGGTGCCATAAACCATGCTGTAAGAGGTGTACCAGGTAATAATGGTTCTGCAATATGAAATGCGTCAGATAAATTAAATGTATGCATTAAAAACGCACCAACAGTTAGATAACTTGTAAAACCAAACAATGTATAATACCATTTTTTATATGTGATATCTATTTGTTTAAACATCAATAGTGCTACTACTAAAGTTGCTGAAAAACTATGATGAAGTAAACCTGTTATCGTAGGAATATAAAAAAATGAAGAATCTTGCCCGACAAATGTTGCGTATATAACTGTTGAAATTCCACCAAATAATCCTAATAACCAAACAGAATGATATACGCAATTATTCTTTTTTCCAAAAATAACAGCTAGCGATAAAACTAAACTTGTCATTGCACAAAAGCTATCTGGTATAATGCAATACCATCTTACTGTGTCATATCTAAAAACTTGTGATACTCTATTAGTCATAACAGATATGAATAAAGCTATAGCTATAATTTTTAGAATTATAGATTTTAATTTATCTGTTTTAGCATATTTATACGCAATTAGTAAACCACTTCCACAAATTATTGTTGTTATTATAATATATAATATATGTTCTATTCCAAAAAGTTCTGGTGCCATATCATTCTCCATTTAATATTTTAATTTTAAGTATATTATACACCTTATTAAATTTTATTGCTACATATTTCTCTTATAAATTTTATCTTATAAGAATTAAAAAACATCCTTTATAAAACAAAGGATGTTTTTTATATTATTTAATACTTGTAACTTTTCCTATATATGAGTCCTCATAATACTTTTCTGCATCAGGAATTTGATTATTATCACCTTTTAAAGTTAAATATTTTCCTTGTTCGTTTTGATTAATGTCAATAACTCTATGTGTTACCATATTATTATTTACATTGCAGACAACAATGTCACCTATTTGTATTGAATCAAATTCAATTTTTTCATATATAACTGTATCACCATATTTAATTGTAGGATCCATTGACTCTGATAATACCTTCAATTTATTACCACTTGATTTTCCGCTGCAACCAACTAGACATAATAATAAAATACCAATTAATAATATTTTTTTCATACTTTTCTCCTTTAATAAATAACGGAAAAAATAAGTCTTCTTTTCAGAAGACTTTAATTTCTTATTGTGTCATTACTACCAAATGTTTCATTTTACGCTTTTACAATACTAAATGTTTCATATCCTTGTTTTACACTACAATATGTTTCACGATGCAACTTTTAGTAGTAATATAACATTAATTTACAATACAAAAAGATTCATTAACTATTTGATAAATAGGAAGTTACCTTTCTCTTAGTCTAGTTAGTAAAAATATATTAACAGTATATCCAACTATAGAAACTGCTATAGTAAGATAATACATTCCTATATCAAATTCTGTACTATTAACCGCAATTAATGTGTTTGTTAATGTTAATATTGATACTATAACATCCATCATATTAATAGATCTTAATTCTCTAAATAGAATATTTTCTTCTTTTCTTTTTTTGACAAATTGAGTTATTGTAACCGAAGTTTTAATTGTAACATATAACGCAACTACAATCGATGAAATTAGAGTCATTTCAACTACTCGTTTATTCATTATAAGTAATACGATTGGAAAGATTAATAATGTATTTAGGATTACTAATAATATTTTAATAAATCTATATATTAAGATTTCTTTTTCCTTTGTATTAGATTTATAAATATATCGTATTAAGATTCCTCGAATTATCGCTAATATAAAATAATATATGCTAATAGTTTCATGCCATACTGACTCTTTTACAATTCCTAATATTCTATTAAAAATAGAGAAAGCTAAAGTAAATATTAATGAGTATACATAGATACTTTTTCTGTTTTCTTCAATAACATTTTTTGTTTTTATATAATAATCTTTAATTTTCATATCTAATTACTTTTTTCATAATACTAGCAATCATTTCTATATCATCAACACAATCTTTTTCAATCCATTTTTGAATAATTGCAACCAATCCCAAACTGAAATATGAAAAGATATATTCTTTTTCTGATTTCTCTACACCATACTTATCTAATATTTTTGAAAACAATTCTTTATATAATAATTCAGATGTATATTGTTTTTTAAATAAATGTGGTTTATCATGAATCAGTTTATAAACATGTTTATATTTTTTTATTAAATTTAAATATGGAATTAGATTCTCATCATTAATTAGATATAAATCTTCTTTCGTTGAAGTTCTAAAGTCTAATGTTTTATTATCAAAAGCCTCATGAAATTTCTTATTTATCAAATCTAGAGTCTCTATTAACAAATCATCCATTTGTTCATAGTGTAAATAAAATGTAGATCTATTTACACCTGCTTTTTGACATATTTCAGTTATAGTAATAAATTCATAATCTTTCTTTTCTAATAATAAAAGGAGAGCTTCATTCATTAATAAAGCAGTGTTAAAATATTTACTTTCTGATTTATTCATGGTCTCCCTCCTAATTTTATTCATTAGCAATTTCTTGAGCTAATCTAATAATATCGCTACCGTATTTTTCTTTACCTTTAGTAATTAATTTTTTATAAATAAAGTAATTAATTGATACTCCAAATATACCTATTAACCCAATAATAATACCTATTATCATTGAAGTAGTGTTATTTTCGCCAATTACGCCCATTGAATAACACATACCAGTTCCCATTACTAATGCACTTATAATACCAAAAGTAAATGAAAAGATTTCAGCGGTTTGTTTCGCCTTTCTATCTAATTTTTTTAATGCAACTACTTTATTTGCTTTTTTAGGTGCATATTCACTTGCAATTTTTTCTGCAATAATTTTATCAGTGTTCATATTCATTACCTCCTTCACTTGACACGAATATTATATCAATTAAATAAAATAAACTGAACAACATAAAGTGGTAAATATGTTGAATTAAAAAATATCAAACTAATCGATAACTTCTAATTTATCTTTTACTAATATTTTACCACAATCTCATCTATATTTCCACCATTATCTCTTATTGGTTCGAGTCCGTGGTCTGTCTCACCTATTGTTTAAATCTAAATGTTTCATATTAGCATAAAAAAATAAGGTATTCTAACTAAAACTAGCTAAAATACCCTATAAAATGCAAAAAAAATAAGCCTTACTAGAAGACCTACAGATTTCTTAAAATGTGTGTGGTGGACGAAATGTTGCATATTAAGGTTTTAGTGAACAAAATGTTTCTTAATACATCTTTTTGTTCAACACTACAATTTTATTTATAATCTATAAGTCTTTTATTTTTTTGGAATTAAAAAAGGAACTAGCGTATTTTACGTGTATCTTTTGCTAATTCCTACATCTTTATTTAATTCTATAATAACAAGTATTCTTTCCTTGACCTACTCTACTTATTTCACCAATTTCAATCAACTTTCTTAAAGCTCCCTCAATTGAGCTAATACTTAAAGAAGGACATAATTCCTTAATATCTTGCTTTGTAAATTTCCCAATTTTAATATATGTAGCTTCTCTTACTGTTTCTAATGCAGATTTCTTAGTTTCAATTAAATTAAATCTTTCTTCAAAATCTTTATATGCAGAAAGAATTGTTCCTAAAATGTACTTTATAAATGGAACTTTATTATCATTACCATCATGCCAATTATGTTGTGAATCATTTAATGAAGCATAGTATAAATCTTTATTTTTTGCAATTTTTGCTTCGAGTGAAATATACTTACCAACATAAAAACCACATCTATATAATAATAATGTTGTAAGTAGTCTACTCATTCTACCATTGCCATCGTTAAATGGATGAATACATAGAAAATCATGAATAAATGTTGGAATAGCAATTAATGGTTCTACTTCCATGTTGCCAATTACTCTATTATATTCATTACAAATATTTTCAAGTGCAATAGGTGTATCAGTAGGATTAAGTGGAGTAAATAAAGTTTCTACATGACCATCTGGATATGTAGCACTAATATAGTTTTGTACTGTTTTAGTTTTTCCTGCAATAGGGTTATTCATATGACTATATAGTATTTTATGAAGTTGTAAAATATAATTCTTTGTAATCGGAATTGCATCAAAGCTTTCATGAATAATATTTAGTACATCTCTGTATCCCGCAATTTCTTGTTCATTTCTATTTTTTGGAGTTGTTTTTTCACTAACTAATTGTTTTATTCTTGCATTAGTAGTCACAATACCTTCAATTGCATTTGATGCTTCAGTACTTTGTATTTTGGCTATTTCAACAAGTTTTTCTAACTCTTGAGGACGTTGCTTTAAATACATTTCTTGTTTACCTGCTTCTTTATATATTGCAGCAATTAAAGAAAGTATTTCAGAATCCCATTTTTCATCTCTAATTTTAGAATAATTAAAAGTTCTCATAATCTTTTCCTCCAAACTATTCCCTTAAATTATATCACAAAATAAGGGAATAGTCAATTAATTAAGGTTATTTTTTATATCATTATTAATATTATTATATAACATTTCCATGCAATTATGTACTATTAAGAAAAGACCAGATTATAAGCTGGCCATGCTTACTGTGCGTGGTGGATGAAAGTTTACGTTGCGATATATTGCTAATATTAGATGAAATAATAAGAATGTATAAAAAAACTTAACACGATTAAATGTTAAGTTTTAATTTCCTAAATTAAAAGTATAAATTTTATATCAATACAAATCTATATTAAAAAATTTATTTAAACAGTAATCCGCTTGCATAACATAGCTCAACAAAGTCTTCTGATATTTTATAATGATAGCCGTTATATTGTTCATAATACACTCCATCATATAATACAAAACCATTCATCAAAAAACTAATTTCAGGATAGTTTTTCATTTCAAAAAAAACTGTATCATATTGATTATATAAACGTACAAGTTCTATTTCATCATTTTCAAAAGATAAAGAGTTTAAAAAGTCATTAAGTTCTTTTTCAACAGGAATAAACTCGTTATATAATTTAATCTCTATATTTTTATATATAAACCATTCCTCTTTTAAATCTATATCATCTCTAAAATATATTCCACGTGCCCTATTTTCTATGTTTGACCCAAAAGTCATAAATAAATAATCAGGATTATTTTTTCCTTTAGTATAAACATGTGTAGTACCTGCCATTGGAAAATTATTTTTTTCATATAAAACAATATCATTTTCAGTTAAGTAGCGATAATAATGTGTTGAAAAACTAGGTTCAACATATTTAACATCATTGTAATAAATATTAGTATGAGGATTTTCTAACCAAAACTAGTTAAAATACCCTATAAAATAAAAAATAAGTCTTCTTTTCAGAAGACTTTAATTTCTTATTGGAGCGGGTAACCGGAATCGAACCGGCATCTTCGCCATGGCAAGGCGGTATAATAGCCGTTATACTATACCCGCATCAAATTGCACTAATATTATAGCAAAATTTTAATATTAATGCAACTTATTTGCAAACTAATTTTGGACAAGTGATTTTAGCCAAATGCCTTTATCAACTAATATATAACCTACAAATACTTTAATGACGTCAATTCCTGTTACAAATGTGTAAACTAGATAGATATTTAAATTTGTGTATTTTGCAAGTACAAATGCAAGTGGTAATCTTACAGTAAATACATATACACAATCAAATAATATTGTTATAAGTATTCTTCCCCCTGATCTAAGTGTGAAATAACAACATGTATTAAATGCATGTATTGGAAGTAGTGCTGCCGCAATCAGTATTAGGTATGTTGCGGTTTGTTTAATACTGTCTGTTGTATTATATAAATTAGGTAGTACTTTAGATGTTGCTGCCATTACTCCTGCAAATGCAAATGATACAACAACTGCAAAGAATAGTATTTTATAACTATCTGATTTTGCACCTTCAAGATCATCTTTACCAATTTTGTTTCCAAGGATAATTGCAGTTGCATTTCCAAGTGATGTACCTACAGTTATAAATACGTTACTTATTGTATTACATATATTAAATGAGGCAACAAAGTCAAGTCCTCTTATTCCATAACAGCTTAGTATTAGTGTTAATCCAAGTGACCAAAATAATTCATTTGTTAATAGCATTAATGTTTTTGGCATTACTTTTTTAACAAAACTTAGATGAACTCTTCCTTTATATATTCCTTTGAAATAATTATATTTTTCTTTCTTTATTTGAACATATGTAATTATTACAAACATTTCAACAAATCTACTAATTACTGTTGCAATTGCCGCACCTTCTACACCAAGTTCTGGGAAACCAAATTTACCAAAAATTAATATATAGTTAAATACTAGATTTACAAATATTGCAATTATTCCACTTAACATTGGAATAAATGTTTCTTTCATTTCTCTAAGTGATGATGCATATATTTCCTTTATAACAAACGCTAAGTTACCTACTAACATTATCCATAAGTATTGTTTACCATGAAGAAGTACAAGTACTGGATTTGCATCTTCTCCTTCTTGTGAATTGATAAATATACTTAATAGTTGTTCTGAAAATAGTATAAATATAAGTGATGTTACAATAAAAATAATACTTGTTATAATCCATTTAAATCTAAATGTTTCTTGATATCTTTCTTTATTTTTTGCGCCAAAGTATTGTGTCGCAAAAATTGATGCTCCAGATAAACTTCCAAATATACCAAGATTAAATACAAATAATAATTGATTTGCAAGTGATACACCTGTCATTTCACTTGTTCCAACTTGTCCAACCATTAAATTATCTAAAAGACCAACGAATTGAGTAATGAATTGTTGTAAAACTATTGGCATAACTATAATCATAAGTGTTTTATAAAATTTTCTATCACCAATAAATTTTCTCATAATATATCCTTTCAAAATAAAAGGTAAGTTTTCACTTACCTATTTTTTATTATTCATCACCAAGTGGTAAACCAGTTACGTTATGGTAAACATCTTGAACGTCTTCATCTTCTTCAAGTAATGCAAGTAAACGTTCCATTTGTTCTAATTCTTTATCACCATTTAATTCTACTTCATTTAATGGTAACCAGCAAACTGTATCTTCTAAGAATTCTTTACCTTCAGGTAATACTTCTTTTAAAGCTTCTCTGATTTTTCCATATTCAGTATTTGGTGCAGTAATTGTAACGATACCATCTTCTGATTCAATATCTTCAACTTCGCAATCAGCAAGTAATAATGTTTCTAACGCTTCTTCTTCATTCATGAAATCGATTGAGAATAATGCAACATTTTTAAACATATGTGCTACGCTTCCGCTTCCTGCAATTTTACCACCACATTTTTGAAGTGCAACTTTAACAGCTGTTTGAGTTCTGTTGTGGTTATCAGTTAAGCATTCAACGATGAACATTGAGTTACCAGGTCCAAATCCTTCTAAAGTAAGTGGATCATAGTTTTCTTGGTTTGCACCTTTTGCTTTTTCAATTGCACGTTTGATAACGTCTGCAGTAACTTGTTCTCTTTTTGCTTTTTCAATTTCTTTTTTTAAGTTTTGATTTAATTCAGGATCTGGCACACCTGCTTTTGCTGCCATATAAATAATACGGCTCCATTTGTTATTTAATTTTGATTTTGCTGCAGCTGTTTTTGCCATTGATGCAGCACGAACTTCATGCGCTCTACCCATAATTGTTCTCCTTTAATTATTTAATTTTTTACTTCTTACCGACATATTATACCACTTTTTCATTAAAAATAAAAATGATTTGATTTTTTAACTACTTGAATGATAATGTAATATTGTTATTTTCCATATAAGCTTCAATATTTCTTATACGTGATTTGTTTTCTTCACTACTTGAATTATCAAGTTTTAAGATATTTCCTTTATTAGAATGAACCTCAATATTTTTTCTATTTAAGTTGTTATCAACAACTGCTCTTAAGCCTTTATATAATCCTTTATACATTGCTGTTAAGATTCCATCATTTGTATTATCATATGAACCACCATTATTATGATAATGTGTTCCTTCTATTTTATAACTCCACTTATATTCAGATGTATCATTATTTAAAATAGGATTAATATCAAGAATTACTGTTGCACTAGATGATTCTGTAGTTTTTGTATCAATAACCCTTGATAGTGCTTTTTTTAATTTTCTAAATTCTTGTACGTTTACATCTGTTACATAATCTGTTAAGTTATTATTTGGATTTGCAACGTCAAGTACCATATATGATTTTCTTACATTGTTTGTAGGATCAATATTTAGTTTTTGATATATATCTTTTGATACTTCAATTTTATGTCCTTTTATAAATTCATCAATTGTTTTAATAAATCCATTTAGATATGTTTCATATCTATTATCTTTAAAATATTCATTTAATGCATAATATAACATTACTTCTAAGATATATCCAGATATTGAGATATTTTCTTGGTCTCTAAAGTATTTTATAATCTTTAATGTGTTTCTATAATATGTATAATCTCTATTTGCGATTTCAACAAATTCGATTTGTTTTTCATGAGTTGTTTTTACGAAGTTATCATTTTCATAACATACATATAAGTTTATTTTAAAGTTGTGTGATGTAAATGATATTAAGTTTTTATTTTGATTTCTTTGAACATTACTAATTTTTAAGATATCTTTATAATTATTAATAATTACATTTTCGATATCATTTAAGATAAAATGATTGTTTAATAAAAATGCTCTATCATTGTTTACATTTACAACAACCATTACATCTATTTCATCCGCATCATTAAGTAGTGTTCCTTTTGCGAAAGCACCTACTCTTTTTATTTCAACTATATCGTAAAAATTACTTTTATTATTATTTAGTGTTTCTTCTAGTTTATTTATTTTATCTAAAAGTTCATTTTTTTCGCTACTAAGTATTTCTAAGTCTGTGACTAATTTTCTAAATTCTTTTTCAGTCATATTCCCTCCTATAAATAGTATTTATATTCATTTTGTTTGATAAAGTAAACAAGATATTCGAATCCACATTCTTTTATTAATTTCATATAATGATCAAATGATGATCTGTATCTTTCACTTGAATGAGCATCACTTGATAATGTTAGTTTTTCTCCTCCAAGAGATTTATATAATTTTAATAAATATAATGTATGTTTATCATCATTAATTGCTTCTTGTACTTTAGTGTTTATTTCAAGAGCTTTATTGTTTTTTATTAAGTTTTTGAATACTTCAATAATATATTCTTCATATTCTTTTATTTGTTTTGAATTGTCATTTTGATAAATTGTTTTAAAACCATAGTCAATATGTGAAAGTACATTGTATTTTTTAAATGTGGCTGTAGCTTTAATCATTATATTAAAATATAGTTTCATTGCTTTATCTTCACCAAATTTTTCAAAATACTTATACCAATAAAAGTCAATGTTTGGTCCATCATGAATGCTTAGATTTATTACATCAAAATCTTTACTATTTAGTTTTTCTAGGATTTCACTGGTTCTATCTTCTTTGTAACCTGCTTCAATCCCAAGTAACATTTCAATATCTGGATAGTCTTTTTTAAGTAAGTTTAGTTCTTTTTCTACTAAGTCATATTCACCAATCCAGTTATCATGGAATTCAACTAAATTAAGATCAAAGTGTTCTGTTGTTAAAAAATATTTACATCCTGATTTTTTTACTGCTTCTAAGTAGTTCTTTAATGATTCATTTGAATCTGCAGAATACATTGAATGGATGTGTTGGTCATGTAATTTCATATATATCACTCTTTTCTTATTTATTATACCATATTTTAGAAAAATAATTTGTTTTTTTACATTATATTAGATGTAAAGTTTATTTTTTTATTATTGTATTTAATTGTATAAGATACTGTTTTATTTGTTTGTTTTAATAGTCTACCACTATTATTTAAAATTTTTAAGTCATTTGATATAAATTCTATTTGAATGTTTTTTAATTTTGTTTGATATATATATTCTGCTTCAACTAGTTTTATAAACTCATCCCAAAGTTCTAAATCATTTGCAAGAAATGGTTGATGACAGTCTTTTCCTGAAAAGAAATGATGTGGTACTACTCTTGATATATCAAGGTTATATTTGATAAGAAGCGAAGCGACTAGTTTTGATGTTTTTTGCCATGTATACCAAAGGTCTGATCCTTCATCTACACATGTTTCTATACCTATTGAATTGTTATTTCCACCAACAGAACAAATTCTTCCTTCTTTTACTTGTGTATATATCCATCGTGATCCTCCGATATAATATTCATCATCTATTATTTTGTAAGCAAGTCCAATTTTATTTAAATATCTTTTGTTTGCTACATATCCATATGTTTTTTCATATGGTACTTTTACTATTGTTTCAATATTATTTATTGTAAAGTAACCATTTTTTGATATAGAAAATGAAGGTTTTGTATTATCATTTTTTACACCTGTTTTATGCCATGTCATATTTGATGATGCACCTGCATGATATGCAATATATTCTTCGCTTAGTGTTTGATATATTCCATCATTTCCAACTATGTAATGTATTGATGTTGTTTTTGATGTTGAAAAGTATTTTGCATGTTGTAAGGCATTTGTTCCTTTTGTCATATTACCAGTATAATGAATTGTTATAAAATCAACATTATCAATTTTCCCACCATGATTAGATGATTTGTTTCCAATATTTAAATAATCTTTATTGATTTTTAAATCTTCATATAATACTTTTGAAACACTTCCATATATATCTGTATAGTATACTGGATTGTTACTTCCAATTCCTAAGTTTTTAT
>JAZKYN010000147.1:0-10257 GCA_045612145.1 Bacilli bacterium | reverse complement strand
AGTGGTTTAGGAGAATTTACTGCAAATGCATCAGAATTAGTAGAGGGCAAGACTTATTACATTCGTGCGTATGCTACGAATAGCAAGAGTACAGTCTATGGCGAAGAGATTGAAATGGATTATACCGCTGTGATGCCAGTGGTGAAGACCGTTTCCGTTGTTAGCAAAAATATCGCAGAAGGTGTAGCTACATTCAAAGGGAATGTGGTTTCGTTAGGCGACTTGGCATGCACCGAGCGTGGCTTTGTGTATAGTACAACCAACACTCCTACTATTGATAATAACAAAGTTACCAGTTCTGGTACAGGAACAGGGACATTTACCGCCACTGCTTCACAATTGCAAGAGGGTAAAACCTACTACATCCGTGCGTTTGTCACCAATAGCAAGGGAACTGTTTATGGCGAAGAAGTGAGAGCCGATTTTAATGCTATAATGCCTATTGTTTCAACCCAAGCGGTAACAGGAAAGATTATTGCTCAAGGTGTTGCTACATTGAATGGCACTATTGAAAGCAAGGGCGATCCTGCTTATACACAACGTGGTTTTGTATATGGTGTAGCGCATAGTCCAACAAAGGATGATGCAACGGTAGTGAATGTAAGTGGTACAAATACAGGATCATATACCTATAATCTCAATGATTTAACAATGGGTAGTGTGTATTATGTACGTGCATTTGCTACGAGTAGCAAGGGGACTGCTTATGGCTCTGAAGTAACATTAGATTTTAATGCCGTGTTACCAAAAGTTACAACAGGTAACGTAGAAAATTTAACGGAAACAACAGCATTATTTAATGGTACAATCAATTCTGTGGGTGATCCTGCATATACAAAGTGCGGTTTTGTATATGGTACAATGTCACAGCCGACTTTGGATAATGGAGCAAGTCATGTAGAGGCAAATATGTCAGGTGTTGGATCAATACAGGTCGTTGGAATTAATTTAGTTGTTAATACTACATACTATGTTCGTGCTTATGCAACATCTTCAGGTGGTACTACATATGGTGAAAGTGTAGCATTTATTGCTAAAGATCCGAGATATTATGTTTTATCTAATAATGGGATAGTAGTTGTGAAAGAAGAGATAGAAGCTAACTGGGATAGTGCATTAAAATACTGTCAAAATTTAAATTTTGCAGACCAAACAGATTGGGTACTCCCTTCTATTGATGAATTAGCATTGTTGTATCAACATAAAAAAGAACTTAATATGGAGTTTGGGAACTATGAAGTGTATTGGAGTAGTACTGAATTTGATGAAGAAAATGCTTATTGTTATGGCTTATCTCCAGGAGCTGGTCACAAATTATCTTCTCGCAAAGTTCGGTGTATTAGGAAAAAATAATAAAACATCTCCTATATGGAAGTGAAGATGTTATATATATGATCTATCTTTTTATTTTTTACAATATATAGTGTGGGAATAGAGAAATTCATAGTATTATTAATTAACTTATAAAGTTCCAAAATTATGAAAACATTTTTTCAACAAAAACTTATTAATAGAATAGAGAAGAAAAATTTATTATTAGGAATTGTACTAACTTTATTATTAGTACTAACAAGTTGTAAAAAACAAGAACTATATGCTAAAACATATTTTGAATATTTTGATACTGTAATTACAATATCAGGTTATGAAGAAAATAAAGAAACATTTACAAATAACTTAAAACTAATTGAACCGATGCTAGAAAAATATCATAAATTATTTGATATTTACTATGAATATAGTGGTGTAAAAAATATTTGTACAGTAAATAAGAAAGCATACTTAGAACCAGTGAAAGTAGACATTGAAATAATTAATATGTTAGAATATGGATTTAATATGTATAATAAAACAAATGGTATGTTAAATCTAGCAATGGGATCAGTTTTAAGACTTTGGCATGATGAAAGAGATTATGCAAGTGAATATCCAGATGAAGCTAAACTTCCGAATATGGAAGATCTTCTTCATGCTGCAAAATATATGAATATAGATGATGTAGTAATTGATAAAGAAAACTCAACAATCTTTTTAAAGAATGAATATACAAAACTTGATGTGGGTTCTATTGCAAAAGGATATGTATGTGAACAAATAGCAAAAGTTTTAATAGAAAATAATGTAACATCATATATATTAAATTTAGGTGGGAATATTAAATTATTAGGAACAAAGCCAAAAGGTAAAGATTTTAGCGTTGGTGTACAAAATCCAACCTCTAATGATAACTCAATAATATTAAAACTAAAAGACTATAGCATTGTTACAAGTGGTTCTTATCAAAGATATTATATTGTTGATGGAGTATCATATCATCACATTATTAATCCAAATACATTAATGCCTGAAAATAATTTCTTATCAGTAACTATTGTTTCGAAAGATTCAACACTATGTGATTGTTTATCAACAGCTTTATTTAATATGACAATTGATGAAGGGAAAGAAGTACTAAAGAACTTTGAAGATACATATGCAATGTGGATTGATACAAATGAAAACATTACATATTCAGATGGATTTAGTAATTTCATAAAGAAATAATATGAATAATAAACAAACAGAACAAAATTTAAGAAAGAATAGACCTAATAAAATAATCCCAATTATTAATACGTGTTTTGGAGGAATATTTTTAGCAGGTAGCATTTTTTGTAAAATAAGATACAATGATATTTTTCCAACACTTTGGTTTATATTATTTGTTATACTTGTAACACTTTTTCCACTAGCAAGTTGGTATAATAGCTATTTCTCAAAAAAGATAAATATAAGAAGAATTGAAAACTATGATTTAGAAACAAGAGAGATTGTATCTTATATAAAAAGACTTCAATCTTATAAAGGCGTTGAACTAAATAAAGATAAGAAACTAATTGCAAATTTTGAATATACAGATGAAATAATCGATAAACAACCTGAATATATGCTAGAACATTATTCACTTGGTCTTCCTAAAGAAAACCCTATAATTATCACATTTGGTATAGGATTTGCTGGAATTGAATTAAAATCTTACAATAAAGAAATCATAGGTTTATGTGGTGTACTTCCAAGATCAGTATGGAGAAGAAAAAAACTAAAAGTTCCAACTCCTAAAAAAGGTAAAGTATTACTTACTGCTGAAGGTTTTAATTTTACAGAAAAACAAGTTATTCAAGCAATGAAAAATATGGAAACATATTATGACAATAAAACAGGTTGGATTGCAATTGGAGAATACAAAGACACTCCACTTAACCATACAATTGAAATAATGCATGATACATATCTTGTAATTAGAAATAACGAAATAATTGCGTTATGGTTTAAAATAGACGCAGGACTTGCAATCTAAAACAAGATTTGTGTATTCTGTTGTATATTAACTTTACAAATAAATCGAAAAGATATATAATTAAGTCGTAAAAACAAAAGGAGAGGTTAATATGAAAAAAGTTTTAAAATTATCAAGTTTATTATTAGTTTTAGTTGCATGTTTTACACTTGCAAGTTGTGGTAAAATTTCTGAAAGCTACGCTAAAAAAATCAACAAAGCTGCTGAAAAAGAAGATTATATCACTTACGAACAAGTAAAAAAAGCATTAGGCGATGAAGCTGTATTTGTTGGTGTTGAAGTTTTAGGTTCAGCAAATGGTGTTGTTGTTGCTGTTAAAGGCTGCGATTCTTTAGAAGATATTCAAGCAAAACTTGAAGAAGGAAAAACTGTAAAAGGTATTACAATTGCAATTTTAAATAGTAAAGCTACAAAAGCTGAATACAAAGAAATCACAAAAGAGGATTTAAAATAGTAAAAAATGAAGAACTTAGTTATCTAAGTTCTTTTTTCATTTTTCATGAAAAATATTCTTTCTCGTTTTACTAGTGTATTTTTCGTAAAAATGGTATAATAATAAATTGGAAGAATATTGAAATTTTAAATTACTAACACAAATAACAAATGAGGTGTAATATATGTCAAAATTACAAATTATCGATTTACATGTAAGTGTAGAAGGAAAAGAAATTTTAAAAGGAGTTAACCTTGAAATGAACACAGGTGAGTTCCATGTTATTATGGGACCAAATGGAACTGGTAAGTCAACACTAGTTTCTACAATTATGGGTCATTATAAGTATGAAGTAACACAAGGACAAATCTTACTTGATGGTGAAGATGTATTAAAAATGACTGTTGATGAAAGAAGTAGAAAAGGATTATTCCTTGCTATGCAATATCCAAGTGAAATTGAAGGTGTAACAAATTCAGATTTCATTAAAACAGCACTTCATGCAAGAATGGACAAAGATGAAAAATTCTCTTTAATTAAATATATTAAAGCATTTGATAAAGCAACAAGTGAATTAAAAATGAGAGAAGATTTACCACATAGATATGTTAACGTAGGATTCTCTGGTGGTGAAAAGAAACGTAATGAAATATTACAAATGAAAATGTTAAAACCAAAATTCGCTTTACTTGATGAAATTGACTCAGGTCTTGACGTTGATGCTTTAAGAATTGTTGGTGAAAACGTAAATGCAATGAAGAGTGAAAACTTTGGAACACTTGTTATTACTCATTATGAAAGATTACTTGACTACTTAGATATTGATAAAGTACATATCTTCATGCAAGGTAAAGTAGTTACAACTGGTGGTCTTGATTTAATTACAAAAATTGATCAAGAAGGTTATGACTGGGTATATGATGAATATAACTTAGAACAAGTCGAAGAAGAAGTAGATTATTCTGGTATTATAGGAACATGTGCAGTAAAAGATGCACTTGGTGATAAATAATGAATAATACACGACCTTGTAAATTAGTAGATATAGAAACACTAGATCTTACTAAATTTAAACTAGAAAAAAATAAATCAGAAACATTATTTACTGAAAAAAGTAATAATGAACTTGAACTATTTCTAGAAGAAGGATCACATTTAAAATACATCACATTTGATAAAGGATTAACTGAATCAGTAAATGTTTTAAAAGCAACTTTAAAACGTGACTCAAAACTAGAAATATATAATGTTGTAACATCAAACGTATGTGCAAATATAAAAGCAAACATTTACTTAGAAGAAACTGGTGCAAGTGTAAATATTATTAATTTATTACTTCTTGGTAAAGATGCTACACTTGATAGTAAAATTGATGTTTATCATAATACAAAACATACAGAAAGTGATTTATCAAACTATGCAATTGCAAAAGATAATGCAACACTTGTTTTAGATAACAATGCTACTATCAAACAAAAATCATCTTCATCTGTTGCACATCAATCTACAAAAGGTTTAACTCTTTCAAAAAATGCAAAGATTAAAGCCCTACCAAATTTATACATCGATGAATATGATGTAATAGCAAGTCATGCATGTTCAATTGGATCTGTAAATAAAGAAGATTTATTCTACTTAATGAGTAGAGGTTTAACAGAATCTGAAGCAAATAAAATTGTTGTTATGGGTTATGTAAAACCAATATTAGATCATATTGAAGATGAAACTTTAAAACAAAAAATTGAAGCTGAATTTGCAAATAAATTAATGAATTAAAAAACTTACTTAGAAAGGAGAAAGCAGATGGCTAAATTACTTAACGTAAAAAATGACTTCCCTGTACTTGTAAACAATCCAAATCTTTCATATCTTGATACTGGCGCAACTGCTTTAAAACCTTATCAAGTTATAAATAAACTAGATGAATACTACAAAGAATATGGTGTAAATGTAAATAGAGGTGTTTATAAACTAAGTTATCAAGCAACACTTGAATACGAAGAAACAAGAACATTAACAGCAAAATTCCTAAACGCAAGAGAAAAAGAAATTGTCTTTACAAAAGGCGCAACTAATGCATTAAACATGGTTGCACTTGGTTTTGGAATGAACTACATTAATGAAGGTGATGAAATCATTACATCAGAACTTGAACACCATTCAAATGTACTTCCTTGGGTGAATGTTGCGAAAAAGAAAAATGCAACGATAAAATATATTCCACTTGATTCAACAGGAAGAATTACAATTGAAGGATTCTTACAAGTATTAAGTGAAAAAACAAAAGTAATTGCTCTTACATATATCTCAAATGTAATGGGTTATATTACTCCAATTAAAGAAATTATTAAAATTGCTCATGAAAGAGGAATCATTGTTGTAGTAGATGCAGCACAAGCTGTACCACATTTAAAAATAGATGTAAAAGAATTAGACTGTGATTTCTTAGCCTTCTCTGCTCATAAAATGATGGGACCAACAGGATTTGGTATTTTATATGGTAAATATAAATACTTAAAACAAATGGAACCAGTAGAATATGGTGGAGATATGATTGATACTGTTGACAAATATGAAAATGAAGCAAAAGATGCTCCATTCAAATTTGAAGCAGGTACACCTGCTATTGCAGAAGCAATCGCATTTAAAGAAGCAATTAAATATATTGAATCAATCGGATATGAAAATATCCAAGCACATGAACAAGAATTATTACGATATGCTAAAGAAAAGTTAAAAGATATTGAAGGTATCACAATATATAACAAAGACACTGAAACTGGTATTATTTCATTCAATGTCAATAAAGCACATCCACATGATGTTGCGACAATATTTGATGAACACCAAGTATGCTTAAGAGCAGGACATCACTGCGCACAACTTATAACAAAGTGGCTTGAATGTATTGGAACTTTAAGGGCATGTGTATATATTTATAACGATTATCAAGATATTGATAAATTCGTTCTAGCAGTTAAAGAAGCTGTTAAATACTTTGAGGAGTGGTAATATGGCAAATAATATATCAGATCTATATAACCAAGTAATTAATGAACATAGAAAATATCCAAGAAACAAAGGGTTAATTGAAGGATATAAAACACTTCATTTAAAGAATCCGTCTTGTGGTGATGATGTTACAGTTCAAGTAGAAATAAAAGATGGAATCGTAAAAGATGTTAGACATGATGGCGCAGGATGTGTAATCTGTTGTTCATCAGCATCTGTTATGAGTGAAGTTTTAATTGGAAAAACTGTAAAAGAAGCAAGTGAAATAATTGAAGACTTCTATGAACTTATAAAAGGTAATACACCTGAAGACGATGAAAGATTAGAAGATGCAATTGTATACTTAAATATTCACAACTTCCCACCACGTGCAAAATGTGCAACTCTTGCATGGCGTGCAGCTGGTGCATTACTTCTTGGAGAAGAAGGAGAACAAGAAGATGAATAACAACCAAGATATCGAAAAAATTGTCGGTGACTATAAGTATGGTTTTAAAACTGATGTAGAAAATGTTTTTGATACTGATCGTGGAATTAGTGAAGATGTAGTAAGACTTATCTCAAAAATGAAAAACGAACCAGAATGGATGCTCGATATAAGATTAAAAGCATATCATGAATTTGCAAAAATGAAATGGCCTACATTTGGACCAGACTTATCAAGTGTAACATTTGATGAATATATATACTATATTAAATCAAGCAAAAAAACAGAAAGCAACTGGGACGAAGTACCAGAAGCAATCAAAGATACATTTGATAAATTAGGTATTAGAGAAGCAGAACAAAAATATTTAGCTGGTGTTTCAACACAATTTGAATCAGAAGTTGTATATCATAACACATTAAAAGAACTTGAAGAACAAGGTGTACTTTTCTGTGATACAGATACAGCAGTAAGATTATATCCTGAAATTGTAAAAGAATACTTCGCAAAAGTAGTTCCAGCAACTGACAATATGTTTGCGGCTCTTAATACTGCAGTATGGAGTGGAGGATCATTTATATATATACCAAAAGGTGTAAAACTAAAAAAACCACTTCAATCATACTTTAGAATCAACACAGAACAAATGGGACAATTTGAAAGAACATTAATCATCGTAGATGATGAAGCAAGCGTACATTATGTTGAAGGATGTACAGCTCCACAATATTCAAAAGACTCTCTTCATGCGGCTGTAGTTGAAATTTATGTAAAGAAAAATGCATACTGTAGATACTCAACAGTTCAAAACTGGTCAAATAATATCATCAATTTAGTAACAAAAAGAACACTTGTTGAAGCAGGTGGACACATGGAATGGATTGATGGAAACATTGGATCAAATATTAATATGAAGTATCCTGCATGTATTCTAGCAGGTGAGGGCGCAAAAGGAACAACTGTTTCAATTGCTTTTGCAGGTCCTGGACAAATCCAAGATACTGGCGCAAAAATGATTCACTTAGCACCAAACACTACAAGCCAAATTATCTCTAAATCAATTTGTAGAGGTGGAGGTAAAGTTAACTATAGAGGTACTGTAAGACACGCAAAACGTGCAGAAAATGCAAAAAGTCATATTGAATGTGATACAATCATTTTAGATGATATTTCAACAAGTGATACAATTCCAACAAATATTGTTGAAAATGATACATCATATATTGAACATGAAGCAACAGTATCAAAAGTAAATGAAGAACAATTATTCTATTTAATGAGTAGAGGTTTAACAGAAGAACAAGCAACAGAAATGATTGTTATGGGATTCATTGAACCTTTCGCAAAAGAACTTCCAATGGAATATGCGGTAGAACTTAACCAACTTATTAAATTAGAAATGAAAAACTCAATAGGATAAAAAACAAAAGAACATGTTTTAATAAACATGTTCTTTTTTACAAGTTCTTTTTTTCACCTAATAATTTAATAGATTTTAAACACTCTTCATATTCATTATTTGCATATTCAAAATCAATATACTTAAACCATTCTTTAACATATGATTCTTTATCTATTCCATACTTTAAAAAATAAGCATGTTCAAATAAATCAATACCTATTATTGGACATAAGTTCTTTTTAACAGTTGTTGTATTTCCTTTAATACTTTCAATAAAGACATCTCCTAATTCATTACAAACTAAAAATACAAATCCACATCCTGATAAATTAATACATGCTTTCTTAAATTCAACAAAAAACTCATTTAAACTTTTATACTTTTTCTCAATAGCATTCTTTAAAGAAGAAGATATTTGAACAATAGGATTAGGTGTAATTGATTTAAATATAATTTGATGATTATAAGCTCCACTTGCACTATTAACAATTTCACTTCTTTTACTAACAGGAATTAACATATCATTAAATAATAATTCGTCTAAACATAAACTATGTAAAGTATCTAAATCACATAAAGAATTATTTAATTTTTCAACATAATTTTTATATATTTGATTATAGTGAATAGACATAGTTTTAAAATCTAAAAAAGGTTCTAAACTTGTTAAACTATAATCTAGTTTAACCATTTCAAATGGGTAGTGTTTATCAATATACATATATAACCTCACAATCTTATTATATTATATAAATAAATTAAAAAAATATGAATACAATGTATAAAGGAGGAAATCAATGGACTATATTTATAAAAACAAATATGTATATTTTGAAAAAACAGGTAGTGGCAATCCTATAATATTACTTCATGGATGGGGAGTAGATATAAGTATATTTGATAGCATTACAAATATGTTAAAAACAAAATATACAGTATATGCAATTGATCTACCAGGATTTGGTAAAAGTGATGAACCAGATATACCATATAATTTAGATGATTATGTTGAATTATTGTATCAGTTCATAGTAGACTTAGATATACACAATCCAATACTTCTAGGACACTCATTTGGAGGTAGAATTGCCATTAAATTTGCAAGTTTATACAAAGTAAACAAACTTATACTAGTAGATAGTGCAGGCTTAAAACAAAAGAACTTTATAAAAACAAAATCAAAAATAATATTATATAAACTAAAGAAAAAATATTATAAAATAACAAAAAATGTAATTAAATATAATGATTTATTAATAAATAGCGGAAGTCAAGATTATAAAGATGCATCAACTATAATGAAAAAAATACTAGTGAATGTAACAAATGAATACTTAGAAAGATATTTAAAAGATATTACATGCGACACACTTATTATATGGGGTAAAAAAGATGATGTAACACCATATTATAATGCAATAAAATTAAAGAAGAAAATAAAAAATGCAGGTCTTGTTACACTTGAAGGAGTAGGACACTTTCCATTTATCGAATCAAAGAAAACATTTAATAAAATCTTAAAGTCTTATTTAGAGGTATAACATGTATATATACTACTTAATATTAACTTTATTTTTAATTAAGAATTTTATATATTTATTAACAATGTTTCAACAAAATCACTATGACTATAAAAAATATATAAA
>JAZKYN010000146.1:0-7793 GCA_045612145.1 Bacilli bacterium | reverse complement strand
TTTAATTTTTGCTTTTAAAGTTCTTAACTCTTGGCACAACTCATTGTAGTGTTTTTCTATTGGTTGTCCATAAATTCTGTCGTAAGCCATTTCGATGTAGAATATTTTACCTTCTAATTCTTTAATTCTTTCTAACATTTTGATTACCTCTTTTATTATGTATTTGGAACTTTGGGTTTCCCCTCTTTCCATTATTATTATAGCACATTTAGACCGTTTTGTCAAGTCTTTTTTTAAACTTTTTTATTTTTTTTGATTAAGCCACTACGCGACGAGTGGCTTTATCAAAGATTAAAAAGTAATGATAACCTTTACCAAATATTTCTATCCATTGTGGAATACCTTTGCGAGATTCAAAATAAGTTACTTTTTCTTCGGCAGTTATCATTGCCATTATTTCTCTTTTGGATTTACCTATGTATTTTTCTTGTCCTATTTTAATTACCTCTTTCTTAACTTTCTGTATTTATTATACCATACTTTTTAACGTTTGTCAAGTCTTTTTTTAAACTTTTTTAAAAAAGTTTAAAATTATTTATTATTTCCATTGCATTTTTGCTAGTTAATTTTTTTACTAATTTATCTTTTTTTGTTACAGTGTAGATGTAGCGACCACCAAAACTAGCAATTACATTTTTAACTTCTTTAATATTTTTACACTCGTTTGTGAATAATACTTCGTTGTTTTCATTGATTACATTTACTTTAAAATTTCTTTTCATTTTTGATTACCTCTTCCTTAACTTTCTGTATTTATTATACCACATCAACACGTATTTGTCAAGCCTTTTTTAGGATTTTTTTATTCGTTATTTTGCACAAGATTTTGCTCGCGATTTTGTGTAAGATGTATAATAGTGGTAATTAGCGTCGCCCACATATGTAGACGACGCTATGAGCCTGCTTCCGCAAACTCACCTCACATCTATTATCTTATCATCAGTTATACTATCTGTATTATTAGTAGTCATTACTACTGTTATCTCTTGGTCTACTGTGTAGTCTGTACCATAGAAACAGAACTCATTACCTGATACATCAACTACTGTTACCTCTTGATCTTGTACCTCTGTTACTGTTACCTCTCTTGTGTAAGTGTTCTCTATCATACCAAACAAACTAATAACTATTATTACTGTTATTACTATTAGTATTCTCTTAATCATTTTAATTACCTCTTTCTTATTTGTTCCAATAGTTATAATGGTTAGAATATTGACCATTGTTTGCGTAATAGGTTTGATTGTTTGCTTTGCAAGGATCAAAGTAACAATAATTACTTCTAGTGCTTTCATTAAATCTGTCTACATTTCTGTTATTGAACTCTCTTGTTTGTCTGTTAAGTCTATCAAAATCTACTGCCATTTTTATTTACCTCTTTCTTTCTTTCTGTATTTATTATATCATACTTTGTTCCGTTTGTCAATAGTTTTTTTAAATTATTTTTTATTTTTTTAGTGAGGATTATAAATCCTCACCCATCTGTAACTCCCATACAGAACAACCCCAGAAGAGTTCGTCTGCTTGGCAACGCTCACGATAAGGACAATGCTCGCAACCTTGCTCACCAAAGCGTTCCTCTAAATCCCACATTACCTCTCGCATTTCTCTAGTTATTTTTGACTCAAACATTTTTATGTACCTCTTTCTTTCTTTCTGTAATTATTATAGCACATCTTGACCGTTTTGTCAAGTCTTTTTTTTAATTTTTTTTAAATTATTTTTTTATTTCTTTTGTTGAAAGTATTTCAAAAGCCCAATCTAAAGCAAGATAAGAAAGTTCTCTTTCGTCCATAACCTCAACTTGAACCTCATTAGTATCAACCTCTTTGAAAGCAACGGCGAACATTCTCTTTGTATTTTTTTTAAATAAGTGTTTCATTTTAATTACCTCTTCCTTAACTTTCTGTATTTATTATACCATACATTGTCACGTTTGTCAATAGTTTTTTTAAAATTTTTTTAAAAAATTTTTTATTTATTTCTTTAGTGCTTTAGTGTACTAAAGTATTATAGTAAGTTACATTGTTTGAATGATTAGTGCTTCATCGCTTTAGTGTGCTAAAGTATTAACAGGAAAATCTCAACGTTAGCTGATTTAGCGCTTTAGCGTACTAAAGTGCTGTGGGAGGTTATCTTTAATAAATACGGAGCGTGACTACCAACCACGCTCCGACGTTTTGCAATTTTGAAATTTTCAGTTTAGGGGGGTGTAATTATGGGATAAATTTATTTTTATTATTTATTTTTTTATTAGTACGCACATCTCACGACCAAATCTTATTCCCATCCTCCTCCACGGACCCCGGCCGCAAATTTCCAGGAACTTTCCTTTTCTCTTGGTATTCTACCTTTTCATTTCAAATACCTGCACGCGCATTTATTTTACCGTTATTCGGAATTTGCCTTTCCCAAAAATTTTTGTTATAATAACCTTAGAAAATTTAAGAACTGGAGGCGATTATGTTGTCTATTAAGTTAGACTACACGCTACAAACTCCAGAAGAGCGCAAAGAATTAGTAGAAAAAATATTAGAGGAAAATCCTGAACCTAATGATAAATACCTCGAAATTTTAGCAGATTATCTAGTGCTCGCTATGGAGAAACAAGAGCGAAAAGAAAAGAAAATATTAACCGAAAACCGCATGGCTACAGTTAATAAACGTGAAACTTCTTTTGAAGGACTTGTTTCTCAATTTGAAAATGGTGAAGATGGTATTTATGGATTAGTTACAGAAGATAAAAATCAAATATTTTAGCACAAAGTAGAAATAACAGAACAAGACTTAGAAGAAATTCCCTTTTTAAAAGAAATTAAAGAAGCTATTTCAAATTGGGAAAAACGTTTAAAAACTGCTACAGGACGAGATGCTTACATTATTAAGAAAGCAATCATTGATTTGCGGAAAGACCAATACGTTATTAAAAACGCTTACCGCAAACCAGTAGTAACAATGCATGCGGCCCATGGAACTCACTGGACACCTCTTGACTATGAGGAAGAAATAGTTGATGGTGAAATCAAATATTCTGGTCTTTCACTATTGGACTATAAGGTGTGCTCTGCCGTATTGTGCAACTATTCAAAATTAAAGGCTGCGGGCGAGGCTAATTTTACTTCCGATACTTGGTATTTTATGGAAGACTTCGATAATACTTGCGGCCGTGCCTTAAAAGACTACCCTTACTATGAACGCTTAGTTGAATATAAAATTGATGCCAAACAAAATATAGAAATACAAACATTATTACAAGAAGAATTTGGAATAAAACATAGTATAGAATATATATCAAGTCTTTGGCGTAATAAAATTCCTAAACTAATTGCGGAATAGGCTGAGGAAGATTTCTTAGACTGGTGGTACCGAGTTAAAGAAAAGGGTAAATATAAAAAATGTAGTCGTTGTGGACAGATTAAGTTAGCTCATAATAAATACTTTTCAAAAAATAAAACCAGTAAAGATGGCTGGTATAGTATTTGTAAGTGTTGCCGAAACAAGAAAAGATGACCTTGGGCAAAACCTATTAATACTATAACGAGAAAAAAATGAAAGGAGAATTATTATGGCTGAACAAATGTATTATTGCGGAAAATGTAATAGAACAATGGCTGCTGAACAATTTTATACATCAAACGATTTGGATAAATATCCAAATGATGGTAAATTAAATTAGTGTAAAAAATGTTTAACCATGCATGTAGATAACTGGAACCCAGATACTTATCTTTGGATATTACAAGAAATAGATGTTCCCTATGTTCCAGATGAATGGAATAAACTGCTTGCAAAATATGGTCAAGACAAAAGAAAATTGACAGGCCTATCTATTTTAGGTAGATATCTGTCAAAAATGAAATTAAAACAATATAATGTCTATAGATGGAAAGATACTGAACACCTATAGAGTATAGCGAACAAAAAGATTGAAGAAACAATGTTGCGTTCTGGGTATGATAGACAATAGATTGACGAAGCCCTGATGAAAGCGACATTTACAGTGCCGGAGGGGGACCTTGTGGCGCCAGTAGTTTCGACTAATGAGCCCGTGAATGACATTGCTGCCGACTTTACAATAGGTCAGCAAGTAGAAGAAACCCTTGTTTCCGACCTCACTGACGAAGACCGCACCTATCTCTGTCTTAAATGGGGCAAAACCTATCGACCTGATGAATGGGTGCGTCTTGAAGAACTATATACTCAAATGATTAACTCTTATGATATTCAAGCAGCAGGTGATATAAACACTTTAAAACTTGCTTGTAAAAGCTCTCTTAAAGCTAATCAGCTATTGGATTTAGGTGATATTGATGGTGCCCAAAAGGCCACTAAGATGTATGAAACTATGATGAAGGCTGGTAAATGGACAGCTCAACAAAATAAAGAAGAAGGCAATGACGCAATTGACTCTATTGGAGAGCTTGTTGCGATTTGCGAACGTGATGGTTTTATACCTAAATATTATGTAGATAATCCAAAAGATAAAGCAGACAGAGTATTACAAGATATGAAAATCTATACAAAAGATTTGATTGAAAGTGAAACTGGTTTAACTACTAAAATGGAACGAGCTCTTGTCCAAATCGAAGAAGAAGAAGCTCGTATTAAAGCGGCTGCGGAAATGGGCGATGATGCCGAAGAAGAAGCAATGTTTAATTATGATAAACCTGTATTTGAATTAGAAGATTATTCAGAGTTTAAAGACTTCGAGGCTGAGCTTAGTGAAGAAGACCAAGAATATATTGCTTCATTATTAAATGGGGAGGAAGATTAATGGCTCTTCAAGATTTAATAAATTTATCGTTAGATAAAAATTAGAAAAAAATTGGTATTTCTCCAGAAAGAATTGAGCAAATAAAACCACAATTGCGTGAATATATTTCTTTTTGGAGAGAATATCCAGACTTATTTATAGATTTTATGCAAACCGGAGGAGACCCCGAAAAAGAAAAAGATTTAACTTTTAGACTTTTCTTTTATCAAAGGGTGTTTTTGCGGGCTGCGATGCGATTTAAATATGTATATGCGGTTTACCCTCGTGCATATTCTAAATCCTTTTTATCAGTAATGATTCTTATGATTCGTGCGATTCTTTATCCTCGTGCTAAATTATTCTCAACTGCGGGGGGTAAGGAACAGGCTGCACAAATTCTACAAGAAAAAGTAGATGATATATGTTAGAAAATTCCTGCGTTTTAGCGAGAAATAGACTGGACACGTGGCGAAACCAAGGTTGGTAAAGATAGCTGTATTTATAAATTTAAAAATGGCTCAACCATAGAAAACCTTGCAGCTACCGAACGTTCTAGAGGACGTCGTTTCCATGGCGGACTTATAGAAGAGTGTGTTGGTGTAGACCAGAAGATTCTTCAAGAAGTTATTATCCCTACCATGAACGTTTCGCGTATGTGTATGGATGGTACAACTCAACAAGAAGAAGTATTAAATCAAAGTCAAATATTTATTACAACAGCAGGATATAAAAACACATTTAGTTATGATAAATTAATTCAATTATTAGTTCGTATGATTACACGTGACGATTCATTAATTATGGGTGGAACGTGGCGAATTCCTGCGGTCACAGGTCTTCAACCAAAAAGCTTTATTAATGACTTGAAAAACGATCCTACTTTTAATGAAGCATCTTTTGGTCGTGAATATGAGTCTAAATGGACCGGTTCTCTTGAAGATGCATTCTTTGATGGTGAACGCTTCGACCGCTGTCGCAAACTTTTACAACCTGAATATGAAGCTTCTGGTAGGAGTAGTAAAAATGCTTATTATGTACTTGCGGTCGACGTTGGTAGACGTGGTTGTTAGAGTGTAATATGTGTATTTAAAGTAACTCCATCTGCGGAAGGTTAGAGTGTTAAAAGTCTTGTTAACATTTATGATATGAATGAAGATCACTTTGAGGATTAGGCTATTAATATTAAAAAGTTATATTATAAGTACAAAGCTAAAAGAATTGTAATAGATGGCAATGGTCTTGGTATTGGACTTGTAGATTATTTAGTAAAACCTCAACATTTAGAAAATGGTGATGTGCTACCAGACTTTGGGGTTTATAATGATGATGATAATTTTTATAAAAAATATCGCACTAAAGATTGCGAATATGATGCGCTTTATGTTTTAAAGGCTAATGCGCCTATTAATACCGAGGCTCATACTATAGCACAGTCTCAACTTAATTCTGGTAAAGTAAAATTCTTAATAGGAGAAGGAGCTGCACAAGATAAATTACTTGGCACAAAAATTGGACAAGGTATGACTCCTGAGCAAAGGGCAGAATACTTAAAACCTTTTGCGTTAACTTCCATATTAAGAGATGAGATGTTAAATCTTCGTGAGGAAAACGAAGGCGTTAATATCATTTTAAAACGTGCGAATACAAGAATTCAAAAGGATAAATTCTCTGCTTTTGAATATGGTTTATATTATATTAAACAAGAAGAAGATAGTAGACGAAAAAGAAAAAAACGTAATATTTCAGAATTTATGTTTAAAAATTAATGAAAGGGGCAAAATCGATGAAAGCATCACGCGGAGAAATTAAGATTTATGAAATACTTAAATCCGCTGAGTTAAATTTTAAGGAAGAGTATTCTATTGCGGGTCTCAATAGTCCTAATGGACGCCCTTTGCGATTTGATTTTGCGGTATTTGATGATGATGGTAATATAGACTTTCTTATTGAATATTAGGGTCGGTAGCATTATGAAGCCAGCTCAAAATTCGGCGGTAAGAAAGGCTTGTATCAATAGCAATTTAATGATAATAAAAAAAGAAGATATTGCGCGTTACATGATATTACTTTAATAGAAGTGCCATATACTGATGAAAATATTCTCAGTTATGATTATCTATTAGAAAAAGCTGGATATTAAGGAGGTGTGGTTTTTGGATAAATTATCAAGACAACAAGAAATACACAAAAAAGGATTTGGTATGGGTAGTAGTTTAGAGTTTGGTAAAATGAAAATAGGTAGAAAGACTTTGCAAGATGCGTCTTTAGATCTTAACACGTTAAAACAAGCTAATAAAAACTATGGAAATAAAGCTAATATCCTTAAAGCTTTAGCAAATAAAGATATAAATACTTTAAGAGAAGTATCTAATTATTATTATCGTACTAATGGTATTTATTTTAGAATATGTAATTATTTTGCTTAGATGTATCGTTATGATTGGTATATAGTTGACGAAATCTATGATGACAAAGCAGACACCGGAAAAATATATAAAGAGTTTAAAAAGGTGTTAAACTTTTTAGATAATTCTTATATTAGAAAGACTTGTATGGATATAGCATTACAGGTAATTAAAAACGGTGCTTATTATGGATGTATAATTCCAAGCAAAGAGGGTCTTGTGTTTCAAGAGCTTCCTGTGAATTATTGTCGTTCAAGATACAGTGTTGGACATACACCAATTATAGAACTTAATATGAAATTCTTTGATGAAAAGTTTTCAGATGTTAATTACAGAATGCGTGTTTTGAAAATGTTTCCAGAAGACATTCAAAGAGGTTATGTGCTTTATAAGCAAAACAAATTATTACCTGATTTCCAAGGCGACACAGCTGGTTCTTGGTATGCTTTAGACAAAGGAACTGCTATAAAATTTGATTTTGGTAATGGTGACATTCCATTGTTTGCAAGTGCAATTCCCGCATTACTTGACTTAGATGCGGCTCAAGAGTTGGATAGACGCAAGCAAATGTAGAAGCTATTAAAAATTATTGTTCAAAAATTACCATTAGATAAAAATGGCGATTTAATCTTTGA
>JAZKYN010000145.1:0-5228 GCA_045612145.1 Bacilli bacterium | reverse complement strand
TATTTTTATTTAAATTATAGCTTTTATTATTTTCAAAAGAAGTAACATCAATTGAAACATTACCATAAACTAAAAAATACGAAGCAGTTACATAATCATATCCTTCTTTTGTAAATATAGCTTGAGGATATAATGTATTATCATAGTAATATTTAATCCCCGAAATCTTATATTCTAAATTATTAATAATAATTTTATCAATAAGGATTTCATTTTTTCCAAATTCAGGTTGTGTATGTATAGGTAAATATAAAAACACTTCATTTTTATTTATAGGATAACTCCCAATTATTTTATTACCATAGTTTTTATTATAATTATATTCTAGATTTCCTAATACTCTCCATGAGTTACTATTGAAATAATAACTTGTATTAGCTCTATTTTCGTCTAGTAATATATCATAATGTAAATAACTTGCAGCATTATATTTTTCAACAATGTTACTTAGTTCTTCATCAGTAAAAACAGAACCATCAGATTTTGATAAAACAACACGTCCTTCTATTGGATTAAACATATAGTTTTTATCGAAAATTGAAAAACCTCTTCCACATAAAGAAGTAATTAAAAATATACCAATAGTACCAATTAATAAAAGTAAAGAAAGAAAAATAGATAACTTAGGTTTTGATTTAAAGATTGAAAAACCAAGATTAAATCCATTTTCTAAATTTTGTTTTTTATCTACAGAAAATATATTTGATATATTTTTAGTATTAGACTTATCAGGTTGTTTAATTGAATGATCAAATTCAATTCCACCATCATGAATTCTTATATGACGTGTTGCGACATTTTCTACTTCTTCAAAATTATGTGTTACAACAATTAATAGTTTATCTTTTGAAATTTCGTGTAGTAAGTTTATTATTTCTTTTGAAGTAGTAGAATCAAGATTACCTGTTGGTTCATCAGCAAGTATTATAGGACTATCTTTTGCAAGAGCTCTTGCAATAACTGTTCTTTGTTTTTGACCACCTGATAATTTACTACCTTTATGATTTATATGAGAAGATAAACCAACTTTATCAATTAACTCTAAAGCTTTTTTTCTTCTTTCTCTTTTATCAACAATATGCATAAGTGATAATTCAACGTTTTCAAGAACTGTAAAACTATCAATAATATTATAATTTTGGAAAATAAAAGATATATATTGTTGTCTATATTCTTCCCAGTCGGATTCAATATAGTGTGAAGTAGGATTATCTTCTATATATAATTCACCTTCTTCATAGGAATCCATACCACTAAGTATATTTAGAAGAGTTGATTTACCGCTACCTGATTTTCCAGTGATTGCGACAAACTCACCTTTATCAAAAGATAAATTTACACTCCTTATTCCAACAACAACATTTGAATCGGATACATATATTTTTCCAATATCTTTTAATGTTAGAAATGACATAACTACCTCCTGTTAAATATGCTTATATACAATATTATATCATAGTATCATATAACATTACAAATATACATAAAATATATTAATGTTATTTTTTTAAATAGTATATAAAATTGACAAAAAACATATATTTTAGTATAATGTATACAATTAAGGGAGTAGTTTGCACTAACGTGTGATAGATCAACATAATGGTTATAAAAGCCTGGTCTATCTTAATTAACGAGACTTAAGTATAGTTTTTACTATACTTTTTTTATATTACAAGGAGTATTTATATGTGGATTATTGAAAGTATTTTACTAGCTATCGCAATGGCAATGGATGCTTTTGCAGTAAGCATTACCAATGGATTATCAGAACCAAATATGAAAAAAAGAAAAGTACTAGCAATAGCTATTACATTTGGTACATTTCAAGGATTAATGCCACTAATTGGATTTTTAGTAGGATCAGTATTTGAAAAATGGATTGCTTATTTTGTTCCTGTAATTGGTTTTCTTATTCTAACTTATCTTGGTATTAACATGATAAGAGGTGCTCTTAAATGTGAATGTGAAGAGTGCAAACCAATTATTGGATTAAAAGCATTACTTCTTCAAGGTATTGCAACATCAATTGATGCTTTAGCAGTAGGGGTTGCTTATACTGGTGGAATACTTCATCAAGTACTAATCACATTTTTATTAATCGGTGTTATTACATTCTTATTATGTAGTTTAGCTGTTATTATCGGTAAGAAATTTGGAGAAAAATTCTCAAATAAAGCAGAACTTTTAGGTGGAACAATTCTTATTGGAATTGGATTAAAATTTATTGTTGAGTTTATCATAAGTTTATTTTAATTGGTAAAAATATTATATGGAGGTTACATATGTATAAAAATTATAAATTAATAAAAGAACAACAACTTAAAGATATTAATTCAGAAGGTATTTTACTTACTCATGAAAAATCAAACGCAAAAGTATTACTTTTAAAAAATGATGATGAAAATAAATCTTTTTGTATAGGATTCAGAACACCACCATATGATGATACAGGTCTTCCTCATATTCTTGAACATTCAGTTTTATGTGGATCAAGAAAATTCCCTGTAAAAGAACCATTTGTTGAATTAATGAAAAGTTCACTTAATACATTTTTAAATGCAATGACTTTTCCTGATAAGACTATATATCCAGTAGCAAGTTGTAATGAACAAGATTTCAGAAACTTAATGGATATATATATGGATGCAGTACTATACCCTAATATTCATACAAAAGAAGAAATCTTCAAACAAGAAGGTTGGCACTATGAACTAGAAAATAAAGATGGTGAAATTACATATAATGGTGTTGTATATAATGAAATGAAAGGTGCTTTCTCTTCATCAGATGAAATACTTGCAAGAGAATCATTTAATTCACTTTTCCCAGATACATCATATGGTGTAGAATCTGGAGGTAACCCTGATTTTATACCAACACTTACATATGAAAAATTTAAAGAGTTTCATAAAAAATATTATCATCCATCAAACAGTTACATTATTATTTATGGTAATTGTGATATGGATGAAACACTATCTTGGCTTGATAAAGAATACTTATCTAATTTTGACAAAATTGAAATTGATTCTTCATTAAAAGAACAAGAATCATTTAAAGAATTAAAAGAAAAAACTGTATACTATCCTATTAATGAAGAACAAGGTGTTGATAATAAAACATTAATGTCTTATAATATTGCCCTTCCTGCATATATAAACCAAACAGATTTATTCGCAATAGATATTATTTCTCAAGTATTATTAAAAGCTGCAGGTGCACCACTTGAAAGAGCATTATTAGATGAAGGAATTGGTGATGTTGTTGAAGGATCATTTGAGGCAAGTATTCTTCAACCAATGTTTACAATTACTGTAAAAAATACAAATGATACAGAAAAAGAACATTTTATTAATGTTATTGAAAAAGAGTTAAAAGAATATATTAAAAACGGACTTGATAAAAAAGCATTACTTGCTTCAATCAATAGCTTAGAATTTAAATTAAGAGAAGCAGATTTTGGCGGAATGTCAAAAGGAATTATATATACAATTAATGCTTTTAATACATGGCTTTATAACGATAATGATCCATTTAGTTCATTTGACTATTCTGATATTTTCAACACTTTAAAAGAAAAACTTGAAACAAAATATTTTGAAGAATTAGTTGAAAAATATTTAATAAATAATAATCATAAAGCAATTGTTATTGCAAAACCATCAACTACATATCAAAATGAAAAAGAATTGACACTAAAAAATAAACTTGCTGCATACAAAAATTCATTATCAGATAGTGAAATTGTAAAACTAGTAAATGATACAAAAGCATTAAAAGAATATCAAGCGTCTCCAGATACAGAAGAAGATTTAAAAACAATCCCTCTTCTTAAAAAAGAAGACTTATCTTTTGATGTTCTTGCTATAAATAATAATGTTGAATACATAGAAGGTGTTAAAGTACTTCATCATGATTATTCAACAAATGGTATTGCATATATTAGATTACTATTTAATATTAAAAATATACCAGCAGAACTTCTTCCATATCTTGGAATATATAGAGCTTTATTCAAATCACTTAATACAAAAAATCATTCATATCAATCACTTGAACAAGATATTGATATTAATACAGGTGGTATTTCAGCAAATATTCATACACTATCACTTAATAATGATTTTGATGTTTATTACTTAGTAAGAATAAATGCGTTATATAATAATATAGGCTATGCTCTTGATTTATTAAAAGAAATAATTACATCAACAAATTTCGATATGAAAGATCGTATTAAAGAATGTCTTGCTATGGCAAATTCATCTATGCAACAAGTACTTGTTGGAGCAGGACATGCTAAAAGCTTAACAAGAGCGTTATCATATATTAATGTTGGTAACTATCTTGAAGATAGTGTATCCGGAATCAATTATTTTGATTCGCTAACAACTATTTTAAAAGAATATGATAATAAATATGATGAATTAGTTGAAAATCTTAAAAAATTAAACGAATTTATTTTTAATAAAGATAACTTATTAGTAAGCTTTACAGGAAGTTTAGATGGATATCTTGAATTAAAGAATAGTTTAAAAGAATTTGTAAATGGTCTTAACGAAAAACAAATAAACACAACTCCATTTAAATTTGAAAAACATCAATTAAACGAAGGCTTAAAAGCACCATATGATGTACAATATGTTGCACTTGCTGGAAACTTCAAAGAAGATGGATATGAATATACTGGAGCACTTCAAGTATTCAAAAACGCAGTAGGTACTGATTTCTTATGGAAAAATGTTCGTGTACTTGGTGGAGCATATGGATGTATGTGTGGATTTGGAAGAAGTGGAGCATCTTACTTTGTATCATATAGAGATCCTAATTTAAAGAAAACTTTAGATGTATATCACGATGTAGTAAATTACCTTGAAGACTTTAATCCAAATGATGAAGAAATGTTAAAATACATTATTGGAGCAGTTGGAACATATGATTATCCAAAATCTCCTGCAAGTAAAGGATTATATGCATTAAATAGTTATCTGCAAGGATATAATGAAGAAGACTACCTAAAAGAAAAAAGAGAGATTATTGATGCAACAAAAGAAGATATTAAAGCATTAATCCCATATATTAAATCAATTATTAAACAAAATAATATATGTGTAATTGGTAATATCCAAAAAATTGATGAAGCAAAAGAAATATTTAATGAAACGAAAATGTTATTAAAATAAAAAAATAAAGGATGCTAAAAGAGAAACTCTTTAACATCCTTT
>JAZKYN010000144.1:0-4660 GCA_045612145.1 Bacilli bacterium | reverse complement strand
GAATAATGAAATTTAAAAGTCTTTTTTATCTTTTGTAAAGAAATATATTTAACATAATTGTATAATAAGTATATGATAATATACACTTATGTATAATAGATATCATTTGATATGTTATGGTATTTATAAATAATATTTGATATAATTAAATTGTAGCTACAATTTAAAAGTAAAAGGAGTTTATATGGGTAATATAAATATAGGATTAACAATAAAGAATCTAAGAAAACAAAGCAATCTAACACAAGAAGAACTTGCAGAAAAACTAGGAGTTAGTATTCAAACTGTTTCACGTTGGGAAACGGATACAAATTATCCTGACATATCAATGCTTCCTGATATTGCAAGAATATTCAAAACAACAATTGACATTTTACTGGGATTTGATAAAAAACTTACAGATGAAGGCTGGGGAGATATTTATAGACAAATTCAAGAATATAATAAAATAGGGAAAAATGTGGAATGTCATAAATATTTAAAGGAAAAATTACAAGAATATCCAGAATCTACAACAGTTCAACTTTGGTATGCAAATTTATGTAATATGATACCATCAAAAGAATATTTAAATGAAGCAATTGAAATCTTTGAAAAAGTAATGTCGACATCAATTGATGAAGGAGAAAGACATCAAGCTATAAATGGATTATTCAATTCATATCATCGATTAAAGAACAATGAAAAAATGAAAGAAATATATGAAAAACACCTAAAAAATTTTTTAGGAAAAGATTATTATAAAATGTATTTCTTAGAAGGTAATGAAAAAGTTGAATATATGCAACAAAGAATGATAGAATGTTATCAAGATTTATGGCACACAATAATGATGTTAAGACAACAAGTAGATTATTATACTACTGAAGATCAAATAAAACTAATGAAAAAAGTAGAAGATATTTCAAGAATAATCTTTGAAGAAGAAGATTATTATACTTTTAATTGGCATATATCATCAACAAATTTTAAAATATTTAATAGATATTGCGATTTAAAGGATATTGACAATGCATTTATATATTTAGAAAAAACAGTAACTTACGCTATAAAACATGATACATTACCTAAAACATTTAAACATCAGTCTATTGCGATTAACTTATTAACAGGTGACTTAGACCATACTATGTTTACTGGTTGTGATGAAGATCATGGTAATATGTGCTATGACTTTCTAAAAGATTTATCAGACTCAAAATATAATTTTTTAAGAGAAGATAATAGGTATATAGAAATCACAGAAAAATTAAAGAAATATGCAATTAAGTATTAGAAAAAATAAACAAATGTGTTATAATATCTTTTGAAAAATGAGGTGAAGATATGATAATAAAGAAAATTCTTGCAATTTGCATAATTATTATTTTCTATTTTGCATATTTTACAAAAATGATTATGCAAAAAAAACAAGGAATAAAAACAGATCAAATGGGAAAAGGTTTAAAACCTAAAAAAACTTTAATAATTGAACTATTTTGAAAAATTACAACATATTCAATTGTTCTAGTAGAAGTATTATCTATTTTTACTTTTCATAAAAATTTAAATATAATTCAATATGTTATTGGATTAATTATAGCAATCTTAGGAGTTTTAACTTTTATTGTTGCAATGATTGCAATGAAAGATAGTTGGAGAGCTGGAATTCAAAGTGAAGAAAAGACAACTCTAATCAAAAAAGGTATTTACAAGATTAGTAGAAACCCAGCATTTTTAGGCTTTGATTTAATGTATATTGGTTTACTAATAATGTTTTTTAATATTGTTCATCTAATATTTGTAGTTGTTGCAATAACATTATTACATCTTCAAATTCTTGAAGAAGAAAAGTTTTTAATTAATACTTTTAGTGATGAATATATTGATTATAAGAAAAAAGTAAATAGATATTTTGGTATAAAAAGATAAATGAAATAAACTAAAAAATACTTTTTAAAACTTGATTTTTGATGAATACAAAATTTAAAAAAATACTCTGCATGATAAAAATAATTACCATACAGAGTATTTTTTAAATTAATAAACATAGATAATTTTGCATTTTTATGGTATAATATTAGAAAGAATTGGAGGTGATATATCATGAGTATTTATCTTTGTATTGATTTAAAAACTTTTTACGCTTCAGTTGAATGTGTAGAAAGAGGTCTTGATCCACTTACGACAAATTTAGTTGTTGCGGACAACTCAAGAACTGAAAAGACAATTTGTCTTGCAGTTACACAATCATTAAAATCTTATGGTATATCAGGCCGAGCAAGATTATTTGAAGTTGTACAAAAAGTAAAAGAAATAAACTATAATAAAAAGAAAACTTTTGGAAAACTTGAAGGAAAATCTTATAATAATACAGAATTATTAAATAATCCTCGTTTAGAACTTGATTATTTAATAGCAACTCCAAGAATGGCGCATTATATAAAATATAGTTCAAAAATATATAACATATATTTAAAATATGTTGCAAAAGAAGATATTCATGTATATTCAATTGATGAAGTATTCATGGATATTACAAACTATTTAAATATAAATAATATTACTCCTCATGATTTTGCAATGAAAATCATTAAAGATGTCTTAAAAGAAACAGGCGTTACCGCAACCGCAGGAATAGGATCTAACATGTATCTTGCAAAAGTAGCAATGGATATTGTCGCAAAAAAAATGAAACCAGATAAAGATGGAGTAAGAATAGCATCACTTGATGAAACGAGCTTTAGACATGAGCTTTGGGATCATACACCACTTACGGATTTTTGGCGTATTGGTAAAGGATACGCAAAAAAATTAAACGAATGTGGTTTAAAAACAATGGGCGATATTGCAAAATTCTCAATTAACAATGAAGATATCTTATATGACTTATTTGGAATAAATGCCGAACTTCTAATTGATCATGCATGGGGCTATGAACCATGCACCATCAAACATATAAAAAACTATAAACCAAATGGTAAATCAATAGGTTCAGGTCAAGTATTACATGAGGCATATACATTCGAAAAAGCAAGACTTATCTTAAAAGAAATGGTAGATACACTTGCACTTGATTTAATGGATAAAGGATATGTAACAAATCAAATTGTAGTAACAATTGGATATGATATAGAAAACCTAACAAATCCTGATATCGCAAAAAACTATACAGGAGAAATCACAATAGATTACTTAGGAAGAAGTATCCCAAAACATGCACATGGAACTGTAAACTATAAAAAATACAGTGCATCATCAAGTATGTTAACAGAAGGGTGTTTAAAACTTTATGATGAAATAGTTAATCCTAATCTATTGATAAGAAGAATTAATCTTGCGGCAACTCGTCTTAAAACAGAAGCACCTATTCAAACCTTTGAACAATTAAGTTTGTTTGATAATAATACAAATAACATCAATGATGAACAACTTGAAAAAGAAAGAATTGCCCAAGAATCAATCCTAAAAATAAAAAAACGTTTTGGTAAAAACGCTATAATGAAAGGAATGAATTTAGAAGAAGGCGCAACAATGAAAGAAAGAAACGATCAAATAGGAGGACATAAAGCATAATATGGAAAAATATGAAAGCATTTTAAGCCTACCATACAACAAATCAACAAAGCGTCGTAATATGTCACTAAATGATCGAGCGGCCCAATTTGCACCATTTTCAGCCTTAAATGGCTATGAAGAATCATTAAAAGAAGTATCACGTGTAACAACAGAAAAAAAAGAACTAACACAAGATGATAAAGATATAATAAGTGCAAAACTAAATTTTATCACAGTTAATAAACTAACAGAAGAAATTCAAATAACATATTTCATACCTGATAATAAAAAAACAGGCGGCAAATATCAAACAATATCGAAACAAATAAAAAGAATAGACGAACCAAACAAAATTATCTACTTTATCGACAAAACATCAGTTAAAATAGAAGATGTAATTGATATAAAATCAATTACAATTGATTCTATATTTATTGACTTTTAGAAAGGAATACACCATGAAACTAACACTTGAAACAAATAGATTAATACTTAGACCATTTAATATAGATGATGCACAAGATATGTTTGATAACTGGGCAAGTGATAGTGATGTTGCAAAATATCTAACATGGAATCACCATACTGATATTAACCAAACAAAAGAAATACTTAATATTTGGATAGAACAATATCAAAAACCCGAAAGAATTAATTTAGCTATAACATTAAAAGAAACAAATGAATTAATTGGAGGAATTGATGTTGTAGGTTACTTAGATGGAGTTCCTGTTATAGGATATGCAATATCTAAAAAATATTGGAATAATGGTTACACAACAGAAGCTTGTAAAAAACTAATAGAATATTTATTTAGTATTGGTCATAAAAAAATAAGAATAGATGCGGTGGTAGAAAACATAGCATCAAACAAAGTAATAAAAAAATGTGATGGCATTTTATTTGATACAGTAGAAGAATTTATAAAAAGTAAAAATGAAACTGTTAAAATAAATTGCTATTATATTGAAAGGAGTAACTTTAATGATAATTAAAAATCTAACATTAAAGAAAAAAATAGGATTAGTTTTAATTTTTGTTATTCCATTAATTACATTAATATTAACACTATTAACAGATAAACATTATGATATAATTATTTTATCTTCAATTATGTTATTAG
>JAZKYN010000143.1:0-6409 GCA_045612145.1 Bacilli bacterium | reverse complement strand
GTTTCATTTCCTTGAACTTCTTTTAATGTATATCCATAGATTGTTTTTTCTTCAGTTTCATAAGCTGTGTCTATTAGTCCTGTTGTTGTTATTGAATCTGATAATTCGTTATTTTCTTCATCTACGTATGTTGCTGTTACTTTTCCAGATAAAATTGTATCTGTTACTTCGCTTTCGTCCTTAACATGAGATTCACCGAATGTTAAGGTTGATTCAACTTTATTTAATACATCTAAATTTGTTGTTCCTGTTAAATTTTTATATGTTACTTCAACATTAAATGTTGCATCAACTTTTTGATTATTTTCATTTAATTCTACTGTCTTTGTACATGTTAATATTCTTGTTGTTTCATCAAATGAACATCCTTCATCATATTTAATTGAAGATATTTCATACGGTAGTTTATCAGTTAATGTTAATATAGCTTGTCCTGCATATTCTTTAATAATACCATTATATGTTAATGTATATTTAAATGTTGAGTTCGCTCCGATAATTTCATTTGTTTGAATTTTAACAACTTCGTTATTTTCAACATTACCTTCATTTTTGCTATATACGTAAGTTACTGTAATTTTCTCTGTTTGATATTTTCCTGTTTCATTACCTTGAACTTCTTTTAATGTATATCCGTAGATTGTTTTTTCTTCAGTTTCATAAGCTGTGTCTATTAGTCCTGTTGTTGTTTCTGAATCTGATAATTCGTTGTTATTTTCGTCTACGTATGTTGCTGTTACTTTTCCAGATAAGATTGTATCTGTAACTTCACTTTCATCTTTAATATTAGATTCACCCAATGTTAATGTTGATTCAACTTTATTTAATACATCTAAATTTGTTGTTCCTGTTAAGTTTTTATATGTTACTTCAACATTGAATAATGCATCAACTTTTTGATTATTTTCATTTAATTCTACTGTCTTTGTACATGTTAATATTCTTGTTGTTTCATCAAATGAACATCCTTCATCATATTTAATTGAAGATATTTCATATGGTAGTTTATCAGTTAATGTTACTGTTGCAGAACCAATATAATCTTTGACAGTTCCATTATATGTTAATGTGTATTTGAATGTTGAATTTACTCCGATAATTTGATTTATTTGAGATTTAACAACTTCGTTATTTTCGACATTACCTTCATTTTTACTATATACGTAAGTTACTGTAATTGGTTCTTTTGTATATGTACCTGTTGCATTACTTGGTGTTTCGGTTAAGGTATATCCATAAATATTTTCTGATTTAGTTGTATAGCTTGTCCCAACTTCTTTTGTAGTTTTTACTGGTGCTATTAAATCAGCACCTGCAGTATCTATATGTTTAACTGTTAAGTCTCCATAAACTTTAACATATAAAACATTGATAACTTTTATCTCTCCAGTATTATCTATAGTTATTTTTTCTGGAGTTAAACTTTTATATTCATAACTTATTCCAGCTTTTGTTAGATATTTATTCTTATTAACATTAGTTTCATTAATTTCTGTTCCAGCTGGAGCTTGTCTTGTTTCTGTTTCCAATAAATTGGTTTCTGTAATACTATCTTTATAATAATTTACAATATAATCATATTTTGCTTGAACCCAATATACATATGGATCTTCACTACATGTAATTGTTTTTTTATTACCTTCCGAGTCTGTATATTCTAATTCAAAACCCGCATTTGTCTGATGCCATCCTGTTGGGGCATCTTTATTTATTTGAATGTAAAATGTTATTGTAGTCCCTGCTTCTGTGATTTCTGCAATTTTTGGGCTTTCATAACTAACTCCATATCCTGATACTTCTTTATTATCTTCAGTTACTATTTTAAATTGCCCACCAATTCCATCTGTTAATGTCGCATCTGTTCCAGCTGGTGTTGGTATTGTTACTTTACTAACAAAACTTTCCAATATAGAATCAATATTACTAGATTCAATTGAAGTTACATTATTATCAGTAGATATCGCTTTAAGTCTGTTATATGCATTTGCATCACTTACTGGATTTAAATTATATGCAAATGTATATATATTTACACCCATTGATTTTATATTAGATAGTGTTGTGTTATAATTTTGATTATTTGGTTCACCATCACTTATAAATATAATATTTAAAGATGCATTTGCTTTTACTTCAGAACTTAATGCATTTAAATAATTATAAGCACTTGTTAATCCTGCATTATAGTTTGTTCCTGTACTTGTATTTCCTAAAATGCTATTTGTAATTACGGCATTTTGAAAACCTCTTCGTTGGTTTCCTGAGCTATTGAACGTAACTAGTGCTAGGTAATTATTTGAGCCAGCATCAACAAATGATTGACTAAAAGATACAGCTGCTTCTTTCGCTTTATCCCAAGGTTCTCCTCTCATACTACTAGATGAGTCTAATACAAATACTGTATAAGAATCTTTAGTTGTATTGGTTTCAGTAGATACATTTTCTCCTTTTATAAGAAAATCTACCTTATATTTACCATCTTCTCCTTCAACTTCACTTACTGTTTTAGTAACTTGAATATCACCTTCTTCAGTAAGTGCTTTATCACCTGCTTGAACTGTTATAGTTCCTTCTTTGGTGATTTCTCCATCTATTCCTAATTTCATATCACCTTTTTCTGGTGTTACTGATGGTTGGTTAATATTATTATTTAACTCATCAGCTAGTACATAAATAGGTGTTTGTAAACTAGAGAATATCACACTTATAAGCATTAAAATTTTAATAAATTTCGAACTTATTTTTTTCATTATAAACCTCCCTTTAATTTTTTATTATATTATTATATTGTATTATTATCTGAATTTTTAAACATTCTACTTCAGATGACTTTATATTATACTTATATTTTCAATTATTGTCAAACAATTCTTTGATATTTATATATAAAAAAGAATAGATAAATTTATCTATTCTTGGTATTTATATTTATTTATTTTGAGTGTAGTTACCACTTAATTGATTTTGTCCTAATTTAACTAATCTTTTAGTGATTTCCCCACCTACTGATCCGTTAGCTCTTGAAGTTGCATCTGGTCCTAAGTTTACACCAAATTCGTTAGCTATTTCATATTTCATTCTTTCAATAGCTTGCTTAGCTCCTGGAACAACTAGTTTATTTGTATTTGAGTTATTCATTATAATTTCACCTCCTACACTAATAGGTTGTGAAATATTAGAAATTTAATACCATTTTTTTATTGGTAATTTTTTCAATTTTATTTTTCTATTACATTTACTTTTCTTTTTACAATTGTAGTTATATTGCTTGAATTAGTTACATAATAAATTATTTCGTACGTTCCTACATTTGTTGTATCTACAGAACCAATTATCTTAACTTTGTTTGTCAAATCATTATCTTCAGTATCATATACTGTATATCCAGGTTCTTCATATTTCTTATCTTTTTCAACACTTATTTCTTTACCTTTGTTTAAATAAATAAGTGTTTCACTAGTATCTTTTTTTGTATTTATAAATCTTATTTTGCTTATTCCATTAACTGAGTATAATATCTCATATGAGCCTTCTTTGCTTACATCTAGATTACTATTTATAGTTATTTTATCAGTAATATCTTTACCTTTTTTATCATATGCTTTATATCCTAGTTCATAATATTCACTACCAAGTGCTATTGTTAGATTTTGTTCCCCTTCTAGTATTATTTTATTGGTATTTTTATTTTTAAACATTGGTATGACAATTAGTAATATTACTATTAGTAGAATTATTCCACCTACTATAAAAAGTAATGGCTTTATTTTTTTAAAATCTATTTTATTTTTTTCATTATTTGAAAATTCTTTATCTATATTAGTATCTTCTTTTTCCTTAAAATACATATTAAACACTCCTTGTATATTTTATTTAATTATACAATAATATATAAAATATATCAATTAGTTAATTTATTATATATCAAATTTATTTTCGCCACTTTGAATTGTTATTGTTTCTCTATTAGAAACTGCTTCATCTATTAGTGTTTGATAATCAAATGATGATTCATATTCAATTGCTTTATTTAATTCTGGATTAATAACTGGGTGTTTTGGTAAAAATATAGTACAACAATCTTCGTAAGGTAAAATTGAAGTTTCGTATGTATCTATTTTTTTTGCTATATCTATTATTTCTAATTTATCTAGACACGCAACTGGTCTTATTACGGGAATATTTGTAACGTTATTAATTACTTGCATACTTGTTAATGTTTGGCTTGCTACTTGTCCTACTGACTCTCCGTTTACTAAAACAAAGCAATTTCTTTGATGCAATACTTTTTCAGCAATACGATACATCATTCTTCTCATAATGGTTATCATATAAGTAGAATCTATATTTTTATAAATTGATTCTTGTATTTTAGTAAAATTAATAACATGTAATTTTATACTTGGCTGATATTTGTTTAATTTAGTTACTAATGTTTTAACTTTATTTTTTGCTGCTAAGCTAGTGTGTGGAGGCGATTCAAAATAAATACATTCTAGTTTCATGCCCCTTTTCATAGCCATGTATCCTGCTACTGGAGAATCAATTCCACCCGATAACATTAATAATCCTTTTCCTGCTACGCCTACTGGATAACCTCCTAGAGCTTTTATTTCTTTAGAATAGATATATGTATAATCTTCTCTAATTTCTATTTTCATTAAATAATCTGGATTATGAACATCTACTGTTTTATTAGGAATGTTTTTTAAAATAAGTCCTCCCATTTGTCTTGAAAAATCCATGCTATTGATTGGGAAAGATTTATCCGCTCTATCTGTTTCTACTTTAAAAGTATCAAATTCTATATTAGATGCTAAATCAAGTATACTTTCTTTGATAGTTTCAATATTAGTTTGAACTTTATATGCTATTACTATACTGTGGATTCCGAAAATATTTTTAACAATATCAACGATTTCGTCAATATTTTCGTTTCCTGGTTCAATAAACATACGAACTCTATTTTTAGAAATTTTAATATCGTATCCTGATAGAGCTAATTTCATATTATCATATATACGATTTATAAATAGGTTTCGATTAGCTTTTTTAGTTGTTAATTCTCCATATTTAATTAGAATTATTTTTTCCATAGTTATCACTTCCATTTAAGATTATAAAAAAAAAAGACTTATTAGTCAATATTTTGATTTAAGTCTTTTTTACCTAACTTCTTTTTTTAATATGTATATCATCTGAATATGGATATGGATGTGGAATAAATGTTGGTGGTGTTATCGTAATTGGTGTACCATTTCCATATAGGGTATTTTGGTGTACCTCATGATTATAACCAGGATCTAATTCATTTAATCCATGCATTAATTCGTGATACAATGTTTCTTGTTCATTCTCTATTTTTTGATTATATTCTGTTACTTTTCTAAGACGTATATTATATAAAACCCCTAATAATTTTTGCATGTTATTAGGATTTAGTTTATTAACCTTTTCTTCGAAATCTTTGAAGAATTGTTCTTCAGGTTTCTTTTCTATGTATCCCAATTTTAATTGATAATCAGCAATTTCTTTAAACATTTGGTTTATTTTAAACACTAAACCTTCTTTTTTTCCTTGTATGTTAAAAGGCACATCTGATATGTCAATTCTTCTGACATTTATGTCTTTTTCCAAAACTTCGTTCATATCTCTATTACGCACTTCAAATGTTAATTCAGCTAATCCCTTTATACTTAGTCCTTCATGTAAATCTGATTCATACTTATGATTTAAAGACTTATAATCAGGAACAATTCTAGAAATAAAATTGTCTATAATTTCATTATATATTTTTTCATTTAATTTTTCTTTTTCTTCTGCTATCTTTTTTTCTAAAGTTTGACATCTCTTTCTTACTTCTTGATAATATTTTTTTAAATATTCTAAATCTAATTTTTCTAGTTTAGGTTTTAATTCATTTGTAACTTTTGATTCTAATTCTGAATTTACTATTCCATCGTTTTGTAACAATGCTGTATATCTTATTTGATAACGAAGGATACTTTTAATATAATCCTCACGAGTTTCTAATCTTGTTCTACCATCATAATTTGGATTAGTTCCCCATAATATGCTATTTCCAAGATATGAGCCATATGGATATAAGCCTCTATCTCCGTTTTCTCTACTTTCTAAATCACCCATTTCGTCCTCCTTATTTTAAAAACATTGTTAATGTTCTTGTTTTTTTTATTGTACAATTATTTTGTTATTTTGTCAATTCATTTGTTGCACTGATAGTCTAAAATTAATTGGAGATTATACTATTTTATTAATTTATTATCATATATTTTATTGATTATTATATAGCTAATACTAGTATATATAATCGTCATAAGAATACTTCTTAATAAGATTATACCTAATAATTTCAAATCATAGCTATTATAGTTTGCTAACAACAAAA
>JAZKYN010000142.1:0-5344 GCA_045612145.1 Bacilli bacterium | reverse complement strand
AATATGATAATCTTGTGTATAAATTTCCATCTTTAAATGTAAGTACGATAGTTTTAAAAAATTCATTTATATTATTTAATATCTTCTTTAATTTACTTGGAATAACTTGTATAAATATGTGTTTAATTTTTGTAGGTATTTTTTTAATTTTTTCAAAAATATTAATCAATGATCTTTTAAAAAAATTATATTTGTACCTTTCAAGACTCATTTTATCATCCCTTTATAATTTATTTACTTATTGATTTTATTAAATCTACCATTTGATTTAATTTTTCTTGTAAGTTATTTTCATCAATTTCATGTTTACATACTCCTGCACCAAAAGCTTCTACTGCATTCCAATAGTTTGTTGGAACAAATTGTTGTGTTACTGCATATTTCGATTGTTCAGTAAGTGCTGCAAGTGCAATGTTAGCTTTTACTTCTTCAGATTCTGCTACCTTTTTATTTGTTGGTCCAATTTCTAATTCATTAAATCTTAATCTTTGATTTTGTTCATTGGTTAACCAACTTGCTAGTTTATGTGCCCATACTAAATTTTTCGAATGTGGGTTTACTCCCATTAACTTATACCCTGCAAATGATGACATTTGATATTCATTATTTTCAATAGTAAATGTTGGTAATTTAGTTGCGGCATAATTATCTTTTAATGCATTTTTTATTGGCAATGCATTCCAAGTGCCTGATACACCTGCTGCTATTGATCCATCAGAAAAACCAGCTTTTAACTCATCATCCCCACCATTTAAAAATGATTTATTATTTGCTAGTTTTAACATAGCTTTACCTGCTAAAATACCATTGCTATTATTAAAATCACACTTAACAGAAACTTCTGTTGTTCCTTTTTCATCATATTCTACTTCATATGTACAGCCTGTAGCAAAGAAAAAAGAAGCATCATACCAAGAGTTATCTAAATCGTATAGAAATTTTGAATTAGATTTTTCGCAAGCTAATAAAATTGATTCTAGCGATTTTGCTTCTTCACTAGATATTTTACTTTTATCATAGTATAAAAAATATCCATTATCTGCAGCAAATGGGTAAGCATAATAATATTCTCCAGCTTTACATGCAAATAATGATTGTTCAGAATTATCATTTTTTATTTTCGTAAGATTATCTCCACCTATTGCCGCAAGACCCCCAATTCTAACTAAGTTAGCAAGTTGATCATGTACAAAAGCATATACATCTGCTCCATTTGTTACATCTTTTTGCATTTGTTGAAATGCATCAGCCTCAGAAACTGCCTCAACAGAAATTTCAAATCTAATATTATCATTTTCATATTCCTCTTTAAAACTTTGAATCATCTTATTTAAAGTACTATGATGTTCAACAGCTCCCCAAACACTTAATTTAATTACTGAATTTTTATTATTACATTTTTTACATGAAGTTATTGATAATAACGCTAATACATAAAACATTAATAAAATTGTTTTTTTCATAAAAACCTCCGCAAGTATTTATAAAATTATCATTAGTGTTTTTTTATTTTTTATACATAAAAAATAAAAAACTTCCCAAATTGAACTTTTTACGTTCAACATGAGAAGTTTTTTTATTATTATATTAAGTTTTAATCAATCTTATGCAATTCCGTAGAAACTCTTTTGTTTTGTAATGTAATTTGCAACAATTTCTTCTAATTTTTCCATTGGAACCCATCCATAAGATAAAATTTCTTTATTAAATTCTATTTCGTTATAATATTTTCCTAAAGCATTTTTTGCATCAGTATGTAAATCAACAAATTTAGCCATACCAAAACCATATGCAGGATATTCAGCAGGCATTTCAATTAATGTATAATATAAATCAGCTGCCATTTCATCACTAGAGTTAAATCCCATTTCACTCATATAAGACTTAATTTTTGTAGTTTTCCAACCTTGATAATTGATACCAGCATCAACTCTAGAATAAACTAAATAAGATAATAATTGATTATAATATAAATAATCACAAGCATTTTTTATAACTGATTTTTTTGTATTTTCTTTTATATATTTATATAACATTAATTGAACATATGTTGCCCAACCTTCACCGAATGTTAAGTTTTTCATTACTTTATTAATGCTATGAATACTAGATTCTTTTGCAAAAACATAACTATATAAGTGCCCTGGGTAACCTTCATGTGCTAATGTTGACAATGTTTCATTTTTATCATCTAAATATAATGGATTTAATGTAATATATTCATGTTCATATGAATCTAGTGGAGAGTTCATATAATAAGCAACCGCAGTACTGAAGTTAGCAACTGTAGTATCCATATATGAGATATGAATTTCAGGAGTTGTTTTTAAATCTGGAACAATTGATTTAGCAAATTCAAATAAATATTCTAATAATTCTTCTGGTTCACCTTCAACTAAAGGAGTTACACCAGTTACAATATTAACGAATGAATTATAATCTTCAGTACTTAATCTACTTACTAATGTCATAACACTATTAATACCTTTGTTTGCAGTATTAATTTTTTTATCTAAATAAGCAATATATTCATCCATATTAATTTGAGAATATCCTAAATTATCTTGTAATATTTTAACAAATAATTCTTTTCCAGTTTCACCTGCTGAAGCTAAATATCCTTCTTTTGTACAATTACCTTTTAATAATTCTAATTCTGACATTAAATCTGCATGAGCTTGAATAAAATCGCCTTGAAGTGCTTCTTTCATTTCTAAAGTATATGCTGTTTTTTGTTCTTCAGTTAAGAAGTCAAGTGTTGCGAATTTTTCTTCAAAATATCTATTTAAATAGTAATCATCACCAGCGTCAACAACTTGTTTTAAATACTCATTCATTTCATCAATTGTTTTATCAGATATTGGTCTACCAATTTCAATCATATCTTTAGCATATTCAACATATGTAGGATATGCATCTTTTACAGATTTAATATATGAAATAACATCTTTTACATCTTGTTCATTTCTAAAAATATATCCTGTCATATAACTTGGTAAATCAGCAGCTCTACCACCAAATGAACTAATATAACTCATAGTTAAACCATTATAATCGTGTGAATAATAATCTATATAATATTCACAAAAATCTTCAATGATATCATATGATAATTGTTGATTACTTGTTAATTCATTATATTCAAATGTAACTAATTCATCATATATTTCTTGGAAATCAACAATTGCTTCTTCATTTGTAAATGGAACATATGAAATCCAAGTTGCTTCATAATGTTCTAATCCAAAATCTGCAGGATTAGCAAACAATAAATTACAAGTTAATTGATCACCTTCAAAAAATAATATTAAGAAATCATCTAACCATTCATTGAAAGCTTCTTCATAATTAATTTCTGGAATATCTTCAACAAAAACTGCAGTAACAACTAAATCGGCAGTTACATTTGTGAATTCAACATCCCATTTTTCAAAAATGTACCCTTCTCTAGTTGGTGTTGTTGGTGCAGTTGCATTTTGTCCTTTTAATACTTCCTCTGTTTTTAATATTGTACCATCATAATTTTTAAATGTTACGATAAATTTTTGTTCTTGTTTTGCTCCACAACTACATGTACCATCAATATATTCATGTGTATGTGATTCTTTTTTACAGTTATCTTTACAACTAAACAATGTAAAAATTAAGGCAATAATAAATAAATATTTAATAGCATTCTTAATAAATTTTTTCATATTTTAACCTTCTTTCTTTGTTGTATAATATTATAACATTTTTAATTAATTTTGTATGTTTTTTTATAATGTAAGCGTTTTATATTTAAAAAAAGAAGTTCATTTGAACTTCTTTTATTCATTTTTTAATATAGCTTCTTGAGAAACATTAATTGCTAAACTTTTTAAAACTTTAGCATCTTCATATCCAAGTACAACAGTTGAATGCGCTTCTACTCCTTTTAAAGAACTTAAAATTTCAAATAAATTTTCTAAAATAGGATTTGTTGTAGCAGCAATAGATAAAACTGTTAAAACATCTTGTGCATTTAAACGATAGTTGATATTATGTAAAACATCTTTCTTTAATTTTTGAAGAGGCTCAAAAATTGTAGGAGAAATTAATTTTAATTTATCTTTTATACCAGTTAAATATTTGATTGCATTGATTAATGCAGCTGATGTAGCAGTTAATAATGACGATTGTTTACCTGTTATTATAGTTCCATCTTTCATTTCTAAAGCGATAACAGGAACTTTAGCAGTTTCTGATTTAGTCACAGCATATTTAACAATTGCTCTATCATCAACACTTGTTCCAATATGTCTCATTATTAATTTTATTTTATCTACTTCTCTTTCAGATCCTTTATTAAATAATACATTAACTTTTGCAGCAAAGTATCTTCTAATAATTTCTTGTGAACAAGCTTTTAACACCGCTTCTTCATCTTCAATACAGAATCCTACCATATTAACACCCATATCAGTTGGAGATTTATATGGACAACTACCAAATATTTTAATAAATAATGATTCTAAAATAGGGAACACTTCAACATCTCTGTTATAGTTAACAGCTAATTGATTATATGCACTTAAATGGAATGGATCAATCATGTTGACATCATTTAAATCTGCTGTTGCAGCTTCATATGCTAAGTTTACAGGATGATTTAAAGGAAGATTCCATAAAGGAAATGTTTCATATTTCGCATATCCTGCTAAAATACCATTTTTATTTTCATGATATAGTTGTGATAAACATGTTGCCATTTTACCACTTCCAGGTCCAGGACCAGTCACAACTATTAATGAACGTGATGTTTTAACATACTCATTTTTGCCAAAGCCATCTTCACTAACAATTTTATCAATTTCTGAAGGATATCCAGGTATACTATAATGATAAAATAGCGGAATACCTCTTGATTTAAGTTTTCTAGCAAAAACTTTTACAGATGGTTCTTGATTATATCTTGTTACGACAACGCTACCAACATATAATTCCATTTTATTAAATAAATCGATCATACGATAAACTTCTTCTTCATATGAAATGCCATTATCAGCACGTATTTTTGATGATTCTATGTCATCAGCGTTAATTGTAATTATAATTTCAACTTTATCTTTTATTCCAAACAACATTTGAACTTTTGAATCAACTTGAAAACCTGGTAAAACTCTTGAGGCATGATAATCATCAAATATTTTTCCACCAAATTCCAAATATAATTTGTTGTCAAATTGTTTAATTCTTTCAGATATTTTTTCTGCTTGTAATTCTAAATTCTTATTATTATTAATAGCAACCATATTATTTCTCCTTTGTTAATTATAACAAAATATGAATATATTTTACTATATTTAAAATTTATTTACAAATT
>JAZKYN010000141.1:0-11510 GCA_045612145.1 Bacilli bacterium | reverse complement strand
ATACCTTTATAGATGTTTGTAAGGGAGTAGTGTTTGCTATTAATATTAATTGATTATAAAAAATTATCCCTAAGTACACTTTATATGATACTTAGGGATATTTATTACTTAATATTTTGTTAACGTATAAAATATAAGATTAACTGCTACACAATTTCAGAATCATTTTTTACCCCATATACATCCATGCTAATCCCGATGTCTTTAACTAAGACATTATCATTTAGTTTCATGAATTTATATGTTACATAAAGATCTCCTGCTGCTCCTGAAATATTTGCAACTTGAATAAAATAAATAATCCAGAAATACTCTGGCAATATAATATTTAGAATGAATATAATTATTCCTAAAATCACAATTGGTGATAAAGCAATAATCAAATACGGTTTTTTATAGTAATAACAATTGCTTCCTGCATAAGCATATGCACCTGTGAAGCCAAAGAATGGTTTTTCTTTACTGTAATAATACATAAAAATACCATGTACCATTTCATGAAGAGCCATATAAACAATCACACCAATTCCGAGAAAAATCATTTGAACTGGATTATCAAACAAATTAAATATTGAAATATACAAATGTCCTATTATAAGCATTGGTATCATTATTAAGAATGACAATATATTTACAATCCAAAACTGTTTTTTGTTATTTTGTAAATCCAATGATAAAATCAATTTATAATTTTCTGGTAATTCTTTCATAAATATTAAACCTCTTAATTAAATTTTTTTACTCCTCAACAAAAATCATATCTCCTGTATGATAGAATTCAATAATACATTCATAAAACTCTCTATTAGATGTGAGATATCCCCAATATTTAGTTTGATTATATCCATAAACTTCGTCCATAATTGAAAATCCAAATTGAGAAAATCGATTTAAGAAATCTTCTAACGTCATTTTTTCTGCTTGAAATTTTCCATATCTTCCATTTGATTCCATTAAATATACATTACAGAAGTCCATATCAATATTTCTCAAAACAACATAACCATTAACTTGTTCACTGTTCCCTTTACATTTAATTATCCCTGATTGAGTTCTAATAATAATGTCCCTTCCATATTTCTCTATAGAAATAACATTCATATCATGCAAACTATAATCAGAAATAATATTTTTTCTTACACAAATAGGCATATTTAATCATCCTTTCTATTTGACTTTATTTATCTAAAGTTGGATCGGCAGCCAACCAAGTTCTAATATCATCTTTACCAGTATAATCATTTACCCATGCTATTCCAAAAGTAATGTCATCTACTGGTTTTAATATATTTATCTTTAATCCATTATAAAGTCTTCCAACATCATATGAAGGATGTTCATCTTGAACACCAATTGTTAATATACAATTATCATTAATAAATTCAGAATCAAGATAATTTTCTCCAGAGCCACCCGTATTCTTAATTGATTCATCAAGATTCTTGACCAGACATATTAGAGATTCCTTTGCAGACAAATCAGATATTCTATAACAAGTATCTACTGGAGTTGTTAAGCTACGATTATTATATTTATGTTGTTTAGCATCATAAAAAACTTCTTTTCCGTCACAAATAATAACTATTCCCCCAAAAGGTGTAAGTAACATATAAACCACTCCTTCTAGTCATATTATATCATTATACTAATAAGTAAAAAAAGGATTTTGAAGTTCAATCAATTGACAATTTTACTCTACAATTGTAAAATATAATTGACTCTACAGATGTAGAGTATGGAGGTGATCTTATGAAAAATATAAAGAAATTACCTGATACGGAATTTGAAGTTATGCAGGCTATTTGGAAATGTACACCACCTGTATCACGTATACAGATTGAGGAAATTCTTAAAGATACTCATCCTATGGCAAGTACAACTTTATTCACTCTTTTAACCAGATTATCTGAAAAAGAATTTATTAGAATTGAGAAAGTTAATAGAAGTGCTGATTATTATCCATTAATCACACAAGAAGAATATTTAGCTAATCAAGGTAATAGATTCTTCAAAAAAATGTGTCAAGGTAATCTGTCAATGTTCGCTAATGCCCTATGTGATAGTGGTTTAACGAAAGAAGAAATTACTGAATTAAAAAAATTACTTGGGAGGGATGATTGATGAGTCCTGATATCTTATTGAAGTTATTTTATATCTCAATTATAAGTATATCCCTAGCGTATGTAGTTTTTGCTAGATATGACAATGAAATTGGAAGTGAGAAAGAAGATACACATCAAAGATATCTTCCTTACATTCCTGGTAGTTTACTACCATTATGTATGTTAACGATTATAGTACTTTGTTTCTATGTTTATGGATTGCAGATGACTATAGAAATGACACTTTCAATGTATTTTACAATCTTTGTACATATTTCAATTTTCTATGCAATTTTATTAATTTGTTTACCTTTATTAAGAAAATTCATTCATGCACGCGCAATTGCAATGTTATGGATGATTCCAAACTATTTATATATTGTTGAAGCATATAATACAGATAATCCTGCATTTATAGTAAAAGTACCTGAACAGTTGGTATGGACGTTATTTGGTTTAGCATTAGCTGGTTTTGTTGCTGTTATGATGTGGCATTTTATCAGTCATTTTATCTTTAGAACAAAAGTATTAAAAGATTCAAAACCTATTACAGATCCTAGAGTACTAGAAATATGGAATAAGGAAATTGAAAAAGCCAACATTAAAAAGCCTAAATTTAAATTAGTACAATCATCTAACATTCAAACACCATTATCTATTGGTTTATTTAAAAGAACGACAAAAGTTGTTCTACCAGATAAATACTACAATCAAGATGAATTATCACTTATTTTCAGACACGAAATCGTTCATATTGGAAGAGAAGATGTCTGGTCAAAATTCTTCTTAGTATTCTGTACTGCATTATGCTGGTATAACCCATTATTGTGGATTGCGAAAAAGAAATGCTCTGATGATCTAGAATTAAGCTGTGATGAAACTGTTTTATTAGATAGTGATGAAGAGACAAGAAGAAAGTATGGTAACTTGTTATTAAATACAGCTCTAGAAGAAAAAGGATTTACTACATGTTTATCTGCAACAAGATCAACAACACATTACAGAATTCAAAATATTCTTAAACCTAAAAAACTTCATACGGGAGCTATTATTATAGGATTAACATTCTTTATATTATGTTCAACATGTGGATTCTTCGCTCTAGCTTATGGAGATGCTACAGGAAAAGAAATTCTTTATCGAAATCAAAATGTAGAAGAATATAAATTAAGAAATACTACATTGGAAGATGATGAATTTAATACTGTTTATAAATGTATTGATGAAAAAGAATTCCATGAATACTTATCTTCATTAACCTTTAGCAAAATGACTGGTAATTTTTCTTTCAAGGATAATGACAAGAGATATACATATATCTTTGAAACTCCTGAAGGAACATTAGGCGTTGTATTATCAGAAGAAGTCATTAAATTAGTGAAATTATATGAAGATGATTCAGTGAATTATTATTATTTGCCTGATAGAGTAGACTGGGATTACTTAGAATCAATTATTATTCCATGCCCTGCTTTAGATCTACATTTAATGGATGATAGAAATACTTATGGTAAGAACACATCAACTAAATTAGTTCAATATGATAGAATTATCGATAACACAACAAATACTATCTATAAATTTGAAGAACCAACTGATGATGTAAGCGGCGTATTTGGACATGACTATCGTCCTTATGAAGCTCAATTAACTTTCTCTTACGATAATGTAATTGAGTACTCTGTTACAATTGAAACATGGGATCGTAAATCAAGTTATACGATTCATAGCAATGAATTAAAGGATAAATTTACTATATCTTTACCAAATTACCCTGCTCATTACACATTCAATGTCACTTTCCAAGAAGATGGATATACAAGTAATGCTATGTTTGCATTTAATATTGGTGAAATAGAATAAAAATAATCCCTGGATACACTACAAACACGTGTACTCAGGGATTTTTAATTACATATTATTCAATATTAGATGTCCATTTATAAAATCTTATGATTCTTTCTCATCTAAAACCCAAGGTAGTATTTCAAAAAATTCTAAATCAAAATGAGGTTCTGGAAAATTAGGTGCTCCATAAGGATATGTTTCATGACAACAGTGTCCTTTTTCCAGATTCTTTATGCTTGGAGCATCAATAATTGTACCCGCTATTCGATAACTGAATTGATAAATCATACCCCTGTCATCCGTATAAAGTTCACAAACATAAGTTGCTTTTTCAGGTGGTATATCTAGTTCGTTTAGAATCTGCATAACATGCAAAGGAAGTTTTTTTTTTTTGCTAATTTCAAGAAATTGCGACAATGACCACATTCACAACGCCAACCGTCAGATTCTTCATACCATTTCTTTGTAGCATTTTTGTCTATTTCTACTTGATAGTTACACAAATTATATTTCTCCATTAAACCACCGCCTTTGTTAAATTGATGCTAGCTTAACTATTTGTCTTTTTAGCGGAACCGATAAATTTCTCAGTAATGATACCAATCAAAGTAATACAAACAAATACAACTATCCAAATTATCCACATATTATTTGTTGTTCCACCACCTGCATCAAGACCATTGGTTTGAAAATTTGATCCTACAATAAATCCAACAATATAAGCAACTGCAGTACAAATAGGAGTTGTTTTGCCTTTAAGAAAAAATGATACTGCCATAGAAACCATTCCGACAACGAATAACCAAACTGGCAACTGTTTCATTCCGTGAATATCAAAAAATACATATCTGCATAGTACAAAGCCAATGCAAAGTACGCATAAGGCCAACAAATGAACAATGATATTTTTCTTGTTTAACATACAATCACACTCCTTAAGCTTGTTTCTTATTTTTAAAAAACTTAATAACAAACCATATGATCCATCCTACAGCACATGCAGCAAGCATTATTCCAGACAGCATAGCAAGAATCCAATATCCAATACCATCCCAGCCTTTGGCCATCGGAATCATACATACAAATGCAATAATAAGAGTTAAAAAGATTAACATTGGCAACAGTTTTACCCAAAGTTTTTTCATTTTAAAACACATAAATAATTGTAATGGTATAAGTACAAGTATAGAAACAAATATAATAACTGTAGTTAGGTCTATATCACCAATGTAAACGTCAAACATATTTTCAACTCCTTCCAATACAATTAAAAATTAGAGAATATATTATTTCTTTTTCTCGTTGAAATAGATAATGAATGCCCCCATGATACAAATAGCAACAAGTAGCCCAAATTCAACAAATCCTCCTAGGAACTCAAGTCCTATTACCATTCCAATATATCCAACAATAAATGTTATTAATGTAGCTAGAATTGCTTTACCCATAAAATTCTCCTTCTTTATCAAATTGAAATATAATTTTAGTCTTAACAACTGATCTATAACTGAACTCTCTTTAGTTTATTGTTATTTGATACAAAAACTTCGGGATATACTTTTCTTGGATATCTTTCTTCGACGATAGTAATAATAACAGCTCCACCTTTCTCTAAAGCAGACAATATTTTTTCATATTCAATTGGGCTAATAAAATCATCAGGATATCCGTAGAATGCAAATAGGCAATTTGTTGCAAATGCAAAACTATTGAATTCTTCTTCACTATTTTTTGCTTTTTTAAATTCAGCCTCTTGAATAAATATTTGACGACCATCATTTATATCTGTATTAACTAAAAACTCTACTTTCATACGTCCTCCAAATTATATTTAAAAACAAATTAATTATTATATATTATTTTTCCAAGCAATATATTTTTGTTCGATTGTTAATGATGTACAAAATGCCACAGCAATATATACTGCTAAAATAATACATTCTAAAGTTAATGAATAGTATGGTCTTGGATATAAGCTTGCTGCCATTTTTAAAACAAATCGAATCGGAAAATAGAAACCTAACCAAGCTGATATCTTATAAAAATTTTTGCGGAACACCATTATTTCATTAGTGACATTTCCTTTTCTAAATGCGTATTCAAATCCACCAATTGCTGCAACAAATGGAATAAAACTTAAGAACGCAAAGACTATATTTTGTAAAATAATGGTAGTCATAAACTGAATAATAAGTATCATCACTTCAAGAGTGATTAAACATACCATGATTTGTCCAAAATTACGATTCTTTACTTCATTTACTTTTGGTAAGTCTTCATCGCTGGTGAAATCATCATTTAATAAATAATCAGCAGTAACGTTAAATAATTTGCTTAATTGTAAAATGTTATTCGCATCAGGCAAAGCAGTTCCAACTTCCCAACGAGATACAGCCTGTCTTGATACATTTAACTCATTTGCTAAAGTTTCCTGTGACATATTATTAACTTTTCTTAATTCAACAATTTTTTCGCATAGTTTCATATGAAATCCTCCTTATTTTACAATTTCATATTATTCAAAACGCACAAAATATGCCACCAACATAACTTTACAATTCAGCAACAAGACTTTACAACTTAAACAAATGCATCTATCTTATCTTTCAATGCCTAAAATCTCATAATATTCGTCTGAATATTCAATTAAACTACCATCAAAATCCTTTTGTAATTCTTTAACATATCCAAATGGATCTTCCATAGGCAAAATATTAAATTCTTCTTTTAAAGTTTGTAATACTTTAATCTGTTCTTCAGTTTGATTCATTTTTTCATTTTTTAAATGTTCTTCAAACTTTTCTTTGCTCATCCATCCAATTTGTTCAACTGGATTTGCTGAACCACAGGCTAATATCAGCCTTATAAAATCTTCAAAACTTCTTGCTAGGGGATAGACATTCGTATCTACACAAGTTTCTGGATTGCTAGCAAATACCATGTCATTATATCCCTCAATAAAACAGTAGAGTATGCTACCTTCTAAACCAATTGGCTTAGAATTAGTAGGATAACACCAATATGGATAAAGGTGTTCTGTACTTACTAAAGAAATTAGTTCCCCTTTTATATTTAGTTTTAAATAATTTTCAAATGTACATTCCATATACTTTTACCTTCGATTATCTTTTTGTTAATACATTTCCTTCTTTATCAAGAATCAATTCATCTTCATTTTTCTTAAAACTAAAATCATCATCTGTTGAGAACACTAAACGTTGATGTGTATATTCTAATTCATCAACAGCTTCTAAATAAACTTTCACATCATCATTATCAGTTGCATCTAATTCAAGTTTCTTTACAAAGTGAGCAACTCCATCATTATAAGCAGGTTCACCTTTAATTGCTGTAGTGATGTGTTGTTTATGCATTTTACCATTAATTACTGTTACAAGATAAAATTCCTTATAACCATTTTTATATTGTTCATTGAAACCAGGAATATGGATTGATGTATCTAAATTGAAAACTATATTCCCTGTTGATTTAACTTTTTCAGAGAAGTTAGCTACAGAAAAGTAAGGTAAATATCTTTGATACATATTAAATAAATCCATATCTTCTAGTTTTTGGATCTTTGTTTGATTATTGTTTTCAATTTTTACAAAACAATATTCTTTATCTTCGTATGAAGAAAATAAATCTGCAGCAAAAGAAACACTAAATACATCACCTTCACGTTTAAATGCGTATGTATTATCTTTATATTGTAAAGTTAATTTTGTCTGATTATTTAATTCCTTTGGAACAACATCTAGATCAATCATTACTGTATGCTTTGTAGTATCAATGTTTCCTTCTTCAACTTCAAAATGAGATAGGAAACTAGCTTCTTTTTCTAACTTAGCATCAACATTTTGATAAATATTATTAATGTTATTACGTAATGAAATACTTTCATTTTCTGCATAGTTTCTTGTATTCTCAATATAGCTTTCTAAATCTGCTATTTTCATATGTGAATAAATAGCATTAATTCCAAGCACTACAAGAACTACGTATAACCATATATTTTTATGTTTTTTCATTTAGTTACACCTCCAAACATTAATATTCTATTCAACTATGTTAATTATCTATATTTTTACGATTCTTAGCATCAATCAATGCTCCTATACACATACCAATACTTAATCCAATAGGCATGTAGATAGATAAATTATTAGTAGCAACACCGATTGCTGTACCAATTGAAATCCCTAAACACATTCCTAAAGGTACATAATTTGTTTTATTATCTTTTTTCATACTAATTATCTCCTCTTATCTAACTGTAATTATTTGAAAGTAAAGGTACTGTTTCATTTCATCAATAACATCTGCCATTTGTTCCATATATTCTTTATCTGATAGCAATGATTCATGAAATGGTTCTTCTCTCCAAAAACGAATCCCAATATCTTTAAAATTATAATCTGTACTTAACAATTCATTATCTAAATCATATTCTAATTCGCTTGTTTTAGATAAACGATTTACAATTTGTTCTACTGTTGTTTTAAATACATCTATATCATCATATAGCACATTCATACATTTGCTGATTTCGTTATCAACTGATATTTCTATAGCTTTATCATCTTTATAACGCACCATAAAGAAATAACTATTATAAAGATATCTTATAGAAAAACCATCCTCTTCATTTTCTTCAGATAGAGTAATATCTTCTTTGCTTATTTTTACAATTTTTGACAATTCATATGTTAAAGCTTCTAAAATCTCTTGAGGATTCATGCCAATATGTAATGTACCAATTCCTATATTAGGTTTAATAATTAAATCGTACATAATTTTCTCCTAAATTAAAGATAAGTATCTAAGAAGAAAAACGCACTCAATAACACTCCCAAAACATTAACTGCAATAAAGATTAAATTCTTTTTAGTATTATCATTTTTATAGTTTTTAATAGAATTAATTAAACTAGCTCCAAAACTAACGATTAAAAAGAAATATAATGCTAACATAAAATCCACTCCTTTAATTAATAAATTATTTATTTTGCTTCTTGATCTGAAACAGTTAATGTAATAGCAATACCTGCATTACACTCATATTCTCTAAAATCTTCTGAAATATCGTAAACTTTCATATAATCCTTATCAGTTCCAAATTTAACTACGATAGGAATTTCTTTATTTAACTCAATTGGTGTTTCACCGTCAATTCTTATTCTACTAATTCCCATAGATTCACTAAATGTTGTATCTAAATTAGATGAAGAATACTTGTTATATCCTGTATCTTCAATAGAATATAAATCATAATTAGTATCTGTTAATCTGATTGCTATTCTTCTATTTAATTGATTAATTGCTCCTGTTGTATGTCCAGCCTGAACCCATTCACCATCTTTATAGATCCAAATTGTAATTCTTTCTGATTTAGCAGTTTCATTTAAAGTAATATCAAAGAATTGTACTTCATCATCAAATAGTTTTAAAACATCTGTTGTTTCTTTAGAAAAACTACTTGGCTTAATAGTCATTTTTGTTGGTGTATTGTTATCATCTTTAGTGCATGCTGATAATGAAAACATAAGCATAACACCCATTACAAGTACTACAAATTTCTTAAATCTATTTTTCATAATACAAGTCTCCTTTGTTTATTAAAAATCACTTAATTCTAACTTCTATACCTTCAATTTCAACATAATAAGTTTTATCTGTATCAGAAGGATTTTGCATAGATATACCAACCTTAAACCATGCATCTTTTTCTACATTCATTTCTACAGGCATACCCGGTGTAAGATATGTTGGTTCATACGCATTCTCTTCCTTAACTTCAATTGGTTTTAGTACAACTTCTGTATCTCCTAAACCATCGCCGGAAGAAATTATGATTTTATTACCTTTAGGTGATATTTCTTCATCCGAATAGATAAAATCCTCTTGATAAATAATATCTTTAGTAGTACCTGCAGGCACAGTGATTTTTATCTTATAGCTATCATTTTGACTACATCCAGATAATATAAAAATACAAATCAATAATAATGTTAATATCTTTTTCATAAGTAACTATCCTTCCATTTCACACCTAAAAGTTAAAATATGGATGATTTTTATATTCATTAGAAAGATTTTTTCTTAAATTAGTCCAACCAAGATTTTTTATAAATAATGATGGTTCATTTGGAAAAATCCAATTATTTAAATAATCAATAAAGTCTTTTGCACCATAGCAAGCACAAACTTCGCCGTCTTCGTCAGTTATTCTGTATTTTTGAGCATTTGATGACTGCCATATCTAATTATCACAAAACTCAATACAGTATTCTCTTAAATTATCAGCAACTGTATCAGGAACCAAATACACAAAACTATCACTATCATGACTAAGAATTATCTCTTTCAATGTTCATCACTCCTAAATTAATATTTAAATGAATGTATGCTATCCATAGATAAGTATATTTTAACATCTTTTAAGTAATAATTCATTCAATTGAGTAATGTTTATTATAAATAAGCCAAACCGTATAGATTTGGCTATGTATATCATATATTAATATTTATTCTCAACAATTTTCGTAAATAAAATTCCTAATAAACAACCAACAAACGCACCGCCTATTGGAATGCAAAGAAATAATGCAAAATATTGATTTTCTGCAACAACACTTGGAGAGCTTGTTCCAAAAATTCCAAGATATGTTACTAAGCAAAATAATAATCCAAAAACAGAAAGTCCTAATGGTATATTTTTAATAATTATATTATTTAATTTTTTTGAAATAATCATTTGTAATACACCAAAAATTAAAGCAAATACTAAAAATAATAATGTTTCAGCCATAAAAATTCCTCCATCAAAATCGATTTGAGCATTACCTAACCATGTTGATTGTGCAACATTAACACGTAATGAGAGGTATCCACCAAGACTAAGTATAAAAACAGTTGATAAAACGCTAATTACAATCATATACAACATTTGCCAATAATGCCTTTTAAGTAAATTAACCAAATTTTGTTCAGCAATGCTTTTATAATCATTTTCAATAATATGCTCTCCTAATAGTAATTCGTTGACCGAAATTCCTAAAATATTACATAAAGGAATCATTAGCGTAACATCTGGCAGGCCCTTACCAGTTTCCCACTTACTGACAGTTTTATCACTTATATTGAGCATATCCGCTAATTGACGTTGTGTTAAATTTTTATTTTTTCTTTTATTTGAAATAAAATTGCCAATTTTTATTTGATCCATTAGTAGTACCTCCTTTCTCTAATGAAATATTATGTCATTATCATTATAATTAACACCCATGTATGGTAGGATATACCAAAATTATTATCTACGCTTCGTAGATAATGAAAATTCAAATTATATTGACTACATATTAAAACATTATTATATATAATTGCTATCCTATGTTATTTACAAAAAATATAATTTAACGCTTATTTTTAATACAAACGATAAATTCTTATTTATCTTCATATATTTACACCTGAACAAATGATTTATTTATCTATTTCTTTACCACAATGTGGACAAAATTTTGATTCAGTACGTGTAGTTAGCTGTTTGCCACAATTT
>JAZKYN010000140.1:0-25769 GCA_045612145.1 Bacilli bacterium | reverse complement strand
TTTCATTGTTGGAGGAACAATAACTTCTTGTTCTTCCCATTTAGCAACTAAAGTAATATTTGCTTCAGGCATAACATTTTCTTCAAATATATCAGTACCATTGTACCAACCTAAGAAATTATATCCTTCACGTGTTGGAATCGGAAGTACTATTGTAACTCCAGCTTCACCCTTAATTGATGTTTGAGCTAAAGCATCACCGCCAGCTACATCAAAAGTAATAGTGTATTCTTTTACTGGATCTTCAATTTTTTTCCATTGCGCAATAAGAAAAATATTACTATCAGGAATTACATTGAATTCATATAATTCTCCGTCTAAATACCATCCTAAAAATACATATCCATCTTTTACAGGATCGCTTGGCGCAACTACTTTTGTACCAACTTCTGCAGTTATTGTTGAAACGGCAGATCCGCCATTTGAATCAAATATAATTTTAGATGTTTGTTTTGGAGTAGTCTTACCTCCACATGAAACAACTAAGAAAACAAACATAAATATTGCAATAAAAGCTAAAATAATTTTTTTCATTTCTCTTCTCCTTTTTTATATACAATATTATTATACTACTATTTTTTGTTTTTTCAATTCTTTATATAAAAAAAGAAGATTTTTGAAATCTTCTTTTAGTTATTAATTTGTTTTAGTATTTCTTCTGCCACTTCTACCATTCCAGAAGTATTTGGATGTGCGGAATCAACTAACTTATCAGAAATATCAGCATCTTCTAAATCAATCACCTTGTAATTAAATTCATTACCATATTTTTTAATTACTTCACCATAAGCTATTCTATCTGATTCTTCATAGAATATTGATGTAGCCAGTGTGCAAAGAATAATTTCACTATTTGGACATAATTCTTTTAAATTATTCAACATTTCTAGATAAGCTTGATCAAAATCATTAACATTAACGTATTGACTAGCACAGTCATTAGAACCCATATAAATGATGATTACATCAGGAGCAATACCATTTAATAAACAATAATTTAATCTTGTTTTATATCTTGTCGAATATTTAGATGCTGTTGCAACACATGTACCTGAATAAGAGTTATTTACAAATAAACTTCCTCCAAGTTTATTTATAACTTGCATCCACCATGTTTTGTGAACTGTTGAAACATCAGCAGTAGGATATGGATAAAATGCACTAAATCCATCAGGAATATAACCATCATATGTAGAAATACTATCTCCAATTATTGAAAAAGTTTTTCCAGTATACGGATTATTACCTTTTTCATACATTGCTGTTATAACCGTATCAGAATTTAAATTGTAATTGTCTTTATCCCAACCAATAAATTTATATCCTTCGTATGTCAAAGGAATTGGATAAGTTACTTCTCCACCTTTTAAACATTTCATTTCTTTTATTATTTCACCGTTTTTTCCTTTAAAAACGACATTTACAAGTTCATGTTTGTTAGCCTCTTCAACACTTGAAATGAAGATACCATCTACTGTTACTTTAATTACACAGTTTATTGTTACTGACGGATCTGATTTAAGTCTTGCAGTTAATATACAATATCCTGATGATTTTGCGGTTATTGATGAATATGCAGATACTGTAGCAACATTTGTATTAGATGTGTACCAATCATATAATGTAACACTACTAGCAGGTCCAGCAGGGAACTTTGGTTGATATACATAAGATGTACCACTACTATGTAAGTTTTTATTAATTGTTTCAAATTTATAAGTACTTTCAGGAAGGACAATTGGATTTAAATTTAATAGCGGTGTAGTTTTAGCATAATATGTTAGATTTGATGTTGCGTTTTTATCAACGTATTGATATTCAGTCATTGAAAGATTTGATAAATACCAACCATCAAATTGATAACCTTCTTTATTATATATAGGAAGTGCAACTTCTTCACCTTCTTTATAGGAATTTAATCCTAAATCCAATTTTTCATTACCATCATAAAAAGCAATTTTATGTTCTAATTGTTCATAAATAGCAGTGATAGTTGTATCTTCAGTAATTTCGTATAATGTTTTATCCCAACCTACAAATGTAAAGTATCCTTTTTTCTCAGGTTTTAAGCCTTCTGCATCTTCACCATGTTTTACTTGTTCAGTTTTTAAAATATTACCTTCGTCATCAACGAATGTTACTGTGTAAGTTCTTTTTTCAAATATTGGTCTTATCTCTAAATCAGATACAATATTTATATATTCTCTATCCCAACCTTTAAAAAGATGACTATTAGTATCAGTTAAAAAAACATCATCTAATGATTCACCATATTTAACGTTTACTTCTTTATAAATAGTACCATCTTGATTATAAAATTTAACAATGAATGTTTTAATATCATATATAGGATTAATAATTAAATTTTCTTTTACATTAGTAAATTTTTTGTCCCATCCAACAAAAGTATATCCTTCTCTTTCAGGTGCATCAGGACAAACTGCACTATCATTATAAAAAACGTTTTGTAATTTAATTGTATTTCCATCAAAATCTTTAAATTCAACCTTATATTGTAATCTTTCATACTCAGGTTTCATAACAATAACACCATCACTTAGTTGTTCTTTTGCCCAACATATAAACACATAGCCTTCTTTTTCACTTGCAGTTGGCGCAATAACATCACTTTCATTTTTCACTTTTTCTTCTTTTAAAACTCTTCCATCATAATCTTGATAGATAACAGTTATTTTTGAAGAACAGCTTGTAATTAACAATAAATTTAATGCTAATATAAATATTATTGCAATAACTTTTTTCATAATTTTCTCCAATTTTTATCTTTTTAAATACGCAATTGTTTCAACATTTGATGTGTAAGGGAACATATCTACAGGTTGAACAACTTCTAATTTATATCCTTTTTGAATTAATATTTTTAAATCTCTTGCAAGAGTTGCTGGATCACACGAAACATAAACAACTTTTTCAATATTCATTTCGTCAATTGTTTCTAGTAATTTAATGTCACAACCTTTTCTAGGAGGGTCTACTACAATAACATTTGCGTTAATACCTTCACTTTTCCATTTAACAATTTGTTCTTCGGCTTTATTACACACATAATGCGAATTTTTAATTTTATTTTCTTTTGCATTAATTTTTGCGTTTTTGATTGCCTCATCAACAATTTCTACACCGTAAACTTCTTTTACATGTTTTGAAGCAATAAGACCAATTGTCCCGATTCCACAATATGCATCTATTAGTATGTCATTTTCATTTAAATCAGCAAGACCTATTGCTTTATTATAAAGTTTTTCTGTTTGAACATGATTTACTTGATAGAATGATTTTGGACCAATTCTAAATTTTAAACCACATAAAGTATCATTTATATAATCATTGCCATATATTGTTAAACATTTTTCTCCTAAAATTGTATTGCCAACTTTATTATTAACATTAATAATAATAGATTTTACATTAGGATAACGTTTTATAATTTTAGCTATAATTTCATCTTTATACGGAAGTTCACTCTTTGTTAATACAAATACTAACATTATTTCTGTTAAATCATGATTTGTTCTTACAAGTAAATGTCTTATTAAACCGGTATTTTCATTTTCAACATATCCATCAATTTTAAATTCATTACACATGTTTCTAACAAAATGAATAATAGATGTTGAAATATCTGGTTGAATTAAACATTCTGTTAAAGGTATTACATTGTGAGAATCTTTTGCAAAGAAACCACAGACTGTTTTATAAAATGTTTTTCTAAACGGAACTTGAACTTTATTTCTATATTTATCAGGATTTGACATACCAATTGTAGGTAGTACTTCAACATTATCAATTGATCCTAATTTCCATAAAGTATCTTTTACCATTTTTGTTTTAAACTCTAATTGATATGGATAGCTCATATGCATAATATTACATCCACCACATTTTTCATAGTTTGAACATAGTGGTCTAGTTCTATTTTTACTTCTTGTGTCATTAAATATTTTAATGACATTTGCATATCCGTATGTTTTAGAAAGTTTAGTTATCTCAAGTTGTCCTTTTTCATCAGGAATCATATTATTTACAAAAATTGGAAAATTAGTTACTTCTTCACTATCTTTAATCCCATCAATTTTACAAACACCTTGTCCTTCGTGATTTAAATCTACACATTTTGTAACAAGTTTTGTTCCTTTTTTTATTATTAATTTTTCTTGAATATTTTCCATTTTTTCACCATTTTAATACTTTCTATGAAGTGCAAGACCACCTTTAGATGTTTCACGATATTTTGCGTGTAAATCTTTTCCAGTTTCTTCCATTACTTCAATTACGCTATCAAGAGTAATATGATGCTCACTTCCTGCAAGTTCTACGTATTTTGATACATTATGTGCTTGCATTGCGGCAACAGCATTTCTCTCAATACAAGGTATTTGAACAAGTCCATCAACAGGGTCACAAGTCATCCCTAAATGGTGTTCTAAGGCTATTTCTGCCGCATATTCGATTTCATTTGAATTCTTTCCTGTTAAGTATGCCATAGCAGATGATGCCATTGCACAGGCAACACCAATCTCTCCTTGACATCCAACTTCTGCTCCTGATATTGATGCGTTAGTTTTAACAATATTACCAACAAGTCCTGCAACCATTAATGCTTCTATAATTTTTTCATCAGATATATTATTTAACAATTGATAACTAAGTAAAGTTGCAGGAACAACTCCACATGATCCACATGTTGGAGCAGTTACCATTTTTCCACCTGATGCATTTTCTTCACTAATTGCAAGTGCATAAGAATAAGTTAACGCTTCAAGCGAAGGATTTAGTAAATATTTTTGATAAAAAGAACTTGCTTTTCTGTTTACTTTTAATCCCCCTGGTAAAATACCATCTGTATATAATCCATTATTTAATGTTTCTCTCATTTGAATTAAAACATCACTTAAATATTCTTTGATAGACTCAGTTTCATATTTTAAAACATAATCAACTAATGACATATTAGTTTTAGAGATATATTCTAAAATTTCATTCATTCTTGAATGTGGATAAACCATTTGTTTAAAAGTATCTCTTTCTTCATTAAGCTCTTTTAAAGATCCACCACCAACACTAAAAACTAACCAATTGTCAACTTCTACATTATTTTTATAAGCAACAAATCTCATTGCATTTGGATGATAATCATAGACAGTATCATAATCAAAAAATATATCAATGTTATTTTTAAATGTTTTTTTAATAATATAGTCAGTTAAATGTCCTTTACCTGTTTGAGCTAAAGAACCATATAATACACATCTAAATTTATCTGCATCTTTATTTTTATTTAAAAACTTCTCTGATGCAAATGCAGGACCCATAGTATGAGAACTTGATGGTCCATATCCTATTTTAAATATTTCTTTAATTGATTCCATATTAGTTATTATTTCTTCTTGCTGCTTCGTCTTCTGACCAAATTTGAGCAACTCTAGTTGACGCCGCTGCAGCAATAGCTCCTACTATATCATCTAAGAATGTATGGCAACTTGCAGAACCGCTTTTACCATCTTCGTTTAGTCTTGCAACAACTCCTGGTTTATTTACATCAATATCACCAAAGTTAGTTTGACCAATTGCACCATATAATCTTGCAATATCAAGACCAATAATTTCATCAACACCAAATACTCCCAAGTCATTTTCCATTATTTCTTGAATAGGACCTTTAAATGCTTTTTCTTCTACAAGTCTATCTATTTCAGCTCCAAGTTGTAACAAATGAAAAATATCTCTTAATGATAAAATTTTTTCAACACTTTCAATGCAATCTTCCATTTTTATATCTTTGTTGTATCTATATTGTTGTTTATATGCGATTTCAGCAATTTCTTCAATTGTTACTCCTCTTTCAAGAAGTTTCTCTGTATTGATTCTTTGCATTTCTTCTCTTGAATAATAAACTTTACTCATTTTTATTCTCCTTATAAATACTTTCTAAGTGCGCCATTAGCAAAATCTCTTGCACTCATAACTTTTTTCCCACTAGGTTGTACTGATAATAATTCCAAAACAGTATTATTACCACATGCAACAAAGACTCTTGATTTTTCTCCTAAATAAATTTTTCCACATTCAAAGTTATGTTTTTTATCTACAACTATAGAATCATATACTTTTACTTTTTCATCACCTAATAACATATAGGCAATTGGATTAGGATTTAATCCTCTTATATGGTTAAACACATCTCTTGCATCTTTTGTAAAATCAAGCAATTCTTCTTCTTTTGAAATATTATAAGCAAATGTTACTTTACTTTCATCTTGCTTAATAGGTGTTATCTCATTATTAATTAGTTTGTCAATTGTTTCAAGTAATAAATCACGCCCTAAATATGATAGTTTTTCAAACATTGTACCACAATTATCACTATCTAAAATTGGAATACTTTTTTGTGCTAAAATATCTCCCGCGTCCATTTGTTTTTCCATATACATTATTGTTACACCAGTTTCTTTTTGGCCATCAATAATTGACTTATGAATTGGAGCTCCACCTCTATATAACGGTAATAATGATGCGTGTACATTTATAGAACGATATTTTGGACTATTTAATAGTTTCATTCCAACAATTTGTCCATATGCGGCAGTTACAATCAAGTCTGGATTTAATGCCACAATATCTTCATATTCAGTTCTGATTTTTTCTGGTTGGAAAATTTTAATATTATGTTTTAAAGCACATTCTTTTACTGGAGATGGTGTAATTACTTGTTTTCTTCCTACAAGTTTATCTGGTTGAGTTACTACACCAACTACATCATATTTCTCAATAAGTGCTTCTAAAATCGGAACACTAAATAAAGGCGTTCCCATAAATACAATTTTTAACATTTTTATCTCCTTTATAAATATTTAGGATATTTATCAATTAATATCGTTGTAGTTGTTGTTTGATACTTTTGATATAATATTTGATAAAAATCACTAATATTATTTATTTTATGTTTAATAATTAATTGTACACCTGCATATTGATAATTATATGTAGGTCCCATTATAAATACTTCACGATTATATTGACTTGTTATTTCTTGTTTAATATCTTGTGCTTCTTTGAAAATTGTTTCATACTTACCTTTTACAATTATTCTATTAACGAAATAGAATGGTTCATTCTTTAAAATTTTTCGTGTTACTATTTCGTTTTTTATATAATCATGATAATTACCAGTTAAATAATCATTAATATATTGATCATTTGGATTATATGTTTGAATTACTTGAATGGCATCAGGATATTCTTCAAGTATTTTCTTATTATATAAAAGTGTACTATATGCTCTATAAGTTGCATCATAATCTGCCATTTTCGAAATACTATCAATATTTACAACAGCAATTAGTCCAATATTATCAACTAAGATACTTCTTGCAAAAAGACTTGTTGTAATTAAAATATCAATATTTGAATCAAGTAATTCTTCTTGAACATTTAAGAAATCTTCATAATTATTTGTAACAAGTGTTTCTATTTTTAAAGATGGAAGTTCTTTTTTTAATTCTTCTTCAACTTGTTCAATACCTACACCACCCAGTTTTAAAGATTCTTTAGAACATAATGGACATTTTTTATCAAAACTAATTCTATTAGAACAAGCAGGACAAATTAACATTTCATTTTTCTTATTGTATTGCATTGTTGTTTTGCATCTTGAACATTTAATAATATCTCCACAACTTCTGCACATTACATAAGAACTATATCCTTTATTATTTACAATTAAGATACTTTTTTTGTTTTTTGCTTTATTTATTTGTAATAATTTTAATAGTTTTAAAGAAATATATGTATTGTTACCAAATTTTAATTCCTCTTTTAAGTCAATAATTTCGTTATTAATTTGTTTATTATCTTCAATATTTTCAACAATATCTAAATGACCTTTTAAAGCATATGTATATTCTAAAATTGTTGGAACAAAAGACATTCTAATTGACTTTGCGTTTTCTAAGTTTGCTCTAAAATCAAATACTTTATGTAAATCATATCTTGGACTTTGATCGTTATAATAATTATCACTTTCAGAATCCATCATAATATAAGTTCCAACATTTTTATATGGAAATAGTGCTCCTTTAGATGATGTAACAATTACACTATAAGTATCATTATTTACTTCATTATAAACATCTAAAACTTCACCACTTGAAAGTGTTGAATTAATTAAACCTACAGATAAACCAGTTTCTTTTGTTATAAAACTATGAATTTTAAATGTATTTAATACTTCAGGAACATAAATTACAGTATTTTTTTTACTATCTATATTAGTGTTAATTATTTGAAGAATTGAATCCATTTGTTCTGAAAATGTATTTGGAACAAATAAGATAGGTTTTGAGTATGAATCAATTTTATCCATAAGTTTTTCAACTAAACTATTATTTGTTTTTCTGATTCTTTTATTTGTAGGAATTGTTCTTACTTTTATACGATTTTCTTTTTCTAAAACTTTATCCAAAAATCCTTTTTTACAAAGTGTTTGAATTATAGAAACATTAACCTCATATTCTTCTAATAATTCATTTGCAGTTTTTGCATAATCATCATGTATTCTCTCCAAAAACTCTTTTTGTCTTAAACTTCTTAGAGTAGAGAAATTTTGATATGTAAAACCAGGATTTAAGATATATTTTGTTACATATTTATCTTTTGTAACTTGAAGTGTATCGTAAGATACACCTATGTTTCCTAGTTTAATTTGTTTCGAAATAATATAATCATATTGTTTTAGATTTGAACTATATTCAATTGTTTCATTTTTATTAAATAACTCAATTAAGCGAGGATCGATATTATTATAATCAAAAATTGTTAAATATTTTTTATTTTTTAATCTTAATGCATCAGGAATCATTAAATTAAGAATTCTAATAAGTGGACAAACAGCATCATTTTTAATAAATTTAGCAAGTTCAATTTGTTCTCTATTTAATACAGGTTCGTAATCAACAACTTCAATTACTTCTTTTAAGCCTGAAATAGAAGTATTTTCACTTAATTCTAAAATAAATCCCATTATAACTCTACCGCTAGGACCAAATGGAACTTTAACACGAGAACCAACTTTTGCAAAATCTTTAAATTCAGTTGGTATTATGTAATCATAATATTGATCTGTATTACTACTAGGTACATTAACTATAACTTTTGCAATCATTTTTTAGTCCTCCTTTTTATTTATTATAGCATAAATTCATATTTTTTTCAAGGAAGATAAAATAAAATACATTTTATTAAATATAAAAAAAGTTCGGTAAAACCGAACTTTTTAATTATTTATTAATTTCGTATAATGGTGCGTTTTCTTCTTCAATGATTTGTACATCATCTTCTGAAATTAAACCAGTACCTGCAGGGATTAATCCACCAATAATGATGTTTTCTTTTAATCCATCAAGTGTATCAATCTTACCACGAATAGCAGCTTCTGTAAGAACACGAGTAGTTTCTTGGAATGATGCGGCTGATAAGAATGAGTCTGCTTTTAATGATGCTCTTGTAATACCTAAAATAACTGGTTTTACAGAAGGAATTCTACGTCCTTTTTCTAAGCATTCTTTAATTACTTTATAAATTTCTGGTTTTGAAATAAATGTACCTGGAAGAAGATCTGTGTCACCTTCATCAATGATAACAACTTTTTGTAACATTTGTTTTACGATAATTTCAACGTGTTTGTCTGAAATTGCAACCCCTGTTGAACGATATACTTTTTGAACTTCTTTTAAAATATATTTTTCAACTTTTTCAACTGGAGCAACACGTAATAATTCTTTTGGATGGATTAATCCTTCTGATAATAAATCACCAGCTTCGATTAATTCACCTTCTGTTACGATTGCTTTTTTACCAGCATCTGTTATATATGTTTTTGAATTGTTTTCGATTGGGCTATCAACTATGATTTCAGTTCTGTTATCTTGACGAACATTAACTTTAGAAACAACACCTTTAACTTCTGAAATGATACCTTTACCTTTTGGTTCACGTGCTTCAAATAATTCTTGAATACGAGGAAGACCTTGAGTGATATCATCTCCTGATGTGGCAACCCCACCTGAGTGGAATGTACGCATTGTTAACTGAGTACCTGGTTCACCGATTGATTGAGCGGCAACAATACCAACTACTTCACCACGTTCAACAATATCTGTTGTTGAAAGGTCAGAACCATAACATTTAACACAAACACCAACTTTTGAATCACATGTTAATAATGTTCTTACTGTTACAGATTCAACACCAGTTTCAATAATCTTATTAGCGATTTCTTCAGTGATAAATTCACCTTTTTCAACTAATGTTTGTTTTCTTCCTTCATATTTAGCAACTACAGATTTTGCAGCAAAACGTCCAATAATACGTTCTTTTAATTCTACACAAACGTTATCTTTAGAATATCCATTTGGAGTTTTGTTTGGATCTTTATTATAAAGAGTTTCAATAACCATACCTTTATCAGTTCCACAATCAGCACATGTAATTGTAATATCTTGTGAAACGTCAACAAGACGTCTTGTTAAGTAACCTGATTCGGCAGTCTTAAGGGCTGTATCGGTAGAACCTTTACGAGCACCGTGAGTTGAAATGAAGAACTCAGACATTGACATACCTTCAATGAAGCATCCTTTAACTGGTATTTCCATTGATTCCCCATTTGGTTTACTCATCAGACCACGCATACCAGCAAGTTGCGTAAAGTTAGATGAACTACCACGGGCACCAGAGTCGGCCATTATGAAGATGTGGTTACGAGTTGCGTCAACTTTCATCTTTTCTTTAATAGCAGCTTCAATAGATTTTGTTGCATTATTCCATACATCAATAACCATACGACTCTTTTCAGCTCTTAACATTGTACCACGACGATACATTTGATTATATCTCTTAACTGTTTCTTCTGCTTTTGCGATGATTTCATCTTTTTCTTGAGCAACTACAACGTCAAAGGCAGATACAGTAATACCAGCAATTGTTGAATATTTGAAACCTAAGTCTTTCATCTTATCTAGTGTTTTTGAAGTTTCAGCAAGTTTAAATTGTCTAAATACTTCACTAATACTTTCAGATAATGTCTTTTTCTTAAATGGTTCAATTAATTTTGCATTACGGATAACTTCTTTGTAGTTTTGTCCACGTTTAACAAAGAATTTTTCAGGTGTACGTTCTCTTAAATTTTCACGACTATGTTCATTAACATAGATAAATTCTTCTGGGAATACTTGGTTGAAGATCATTTTACCATAAGTTGTAATTAAATATTGATTTTTTAATTCTTCATTTAATGCAACTTTTTCTTCATATTTAGGATCTTCAGGATCTAAATGAACAAATGGTTTTCCAATTGCATGACCTGGAATAACAAATCTTGTGTGGAAGTCGATATCGCCTCTTTCATAAGCATGAACAACTTCACTTTCAGTTGCAAATGCTTTACCTTCACGTCCTGGAACAAAGAATCTTCCAACGCTTGGAGCAACACCAGCTTCAACATCTTTCTTAAGAGCCATGATATCACGATATTCAAGTTCATCGTTTACAATAATCCAGTTATTGAATTCGATTTCATATCTTAAATATGCATAATACACATCTTCAAAAGTTTTATATTCACGGTCTATTTGTGAACGTTCAATTGATAAATAGTAGTTACCAAGGATCATATCTTGAGATGGAGTAACAACTGGTTTACCATCTTTTGGAGCTAAGATATTTTTAGAAGCTAACATTAATAATCTTGCTTCTGCTTGAGCTTCATCAGATAGAGGAACGTGAACTGGCATTTGGTCACCGTCAAAGTCGGCGTTAAATGCTGTTGTTACAAGTGGGTGAAGACGAATTGCTTTACCTTCAACTAGTTTAGGTTCGAATGCTTGAATTGAAAGTCTATGAAGTGTAGGGGCACGGTTAAGTAATACAGGATGTTCTACTACTACTTTTTCAAGTGCTTCCATAGCTTCTGGAGCTCCACGTTCAATTAATTCTTTAGCACGTTTTACACCAGCTTTATCTTTTGAAATAGGACCTTGATTAATTTCACCTGTTAATAAAGCATTTTCATTTTGTTCTTTTTGACGTAAATAGTTAATGATAAATGGTTTAAATAAGATTAAAGCCATTTCTCTTGGAATACCAGCTTGATACATTTTAAGATCTGGTCCAATAACGATAACTGAACGTCCAGAATAGTCAACACGTTTACCAAGTAAGTTTTGACGGAAACGCCCTTGTTTACCTCTTAAGATATCTGATAATGATTTAAGTGGTCTATTTTTATCAAGAGCTGCTTTATTTTTACGTTTAGCATTATCAATTAATGAGTCAACTGCTTCTTGTAACATACGTTTTTCATTTTTAACAATCATCTCAGGAGAACGAGATTCAATTTGTTTTCTTAAACGGATATTACGAGAGATGATTCTTCTATAAAGGTCATTTAAGTCAGTTGTTGCGAAACGACCACCTTCAAGTTGAACCATTGGTCTTAAATCAGGTGGGATAACAGGAATTACATCCATTATCATCCATTCTGGTTTATTAGTTGATTGATAGAATGCTTCTGCAATTTCTAATCGTTTAATTAATTTTTCACGACGTTGTTTAGTTGCAATTTTAAGTTCAGCACGAATTTCATCAATTGTTTCTTTTAAATCAATACTTTGAAGTAAGAATTTGATTGCTTCGGCACCTGTTTTAACTTTGTATTTACCAAAGTATTCTCTACTTCTTTTACTGTGTTCTTGTTCAGTAATAACTTGACCAAGTGATAATTCAATTGAAGGATCACTAATTTCAGTTACGATATAAGAAGTAAGAGCAGCAACTTCTAAAACATCTTTTGTTTTCATATCAAGTAAAATAGCAATTTTACTTGGAGTATTTCTTAAATACCAAATATGAACAACTGGTGCAGCAAGTGCGATGTATCCCATTCTTTCACGACGAACTTTACTTTCTGTAAGTTCTACACCACATTTGTCACAGAATTTATTTTCACCAGCATTTTTACGAGATTTCCCACAAGCACATTGATAGTCTTTTGTAGGACCGAATATTACTTCACAATATAAACCATCTTTTTCTGGTTTTAAAGTACGGTAGTTAATTGTTTCACTTTTCTTAACTTCACCTTTTAATGTATATTCAACAGTTTCACCGTTTTCATCTACATAAGTTACTTTATCTTTTCTAAGAGGATTATATGTAAACTCTTTTCCTTGTAATTCAGGATTTGCCCAAGAAAGAATTTCTTCGGGTGATGCAATCCCTATTTGTAAATATTTATATTTTCTCAAAATGTTCACCCCTTATGATTATAGGCCGCGTTTACCAGCTTGTGCTTCCGCAAATTCACCTACAAGACTCTTATTAGCAACATCTACACCGTTGTTGTCAACAAGTTTAACGCTTAATCCTAATCCTTGTAATTCTTTAATTAAAGCACGGAATGCTTCTGGAATACCAGGAGTTGGAAGTGGTTCGCCATCAACGATAGCTTTATATACTTTATTACGTCCAATAATATCATCGGATTTAATAGTCATCATTTCTTGTAAAGTATGAGCTGCTCCATATGCTTCTAGAGCCCAAACTTCCATTTCCCCAAAACGTTGACCACCGTTTTGAGCTTTACCACCCATTGGTTGTTGAGTAACAAGTGTATATGGACCTTCACTACGAGCATGAAGTTTATCATCAACCATGTGAGCAAGTTTAATCATATACATGACACCAACAGAAATCTTATTATCAAATTGACGTCCTGTTCTACCATCGTATAAATATGTTTTACCATTTTCATCAATAATAGCACGTTCATTTGCAGGATTTTCTTTAGCATCAGCAATATCTTTTGCACGAGCTTCATTCATAATATCCACTAAATCTTGGTTAGTTAAACCGTCAAATACTGGTGTAGCAACATGAACACCAAGTTTTTTTGCAGCCATACCTAAATGGATTTCAAGAACTTGCCCGATATTCATACGAGAAGGAACCCCTTGCGGATTTAGCATGATATCTACTGGAGTACCATCTGACATGTATGGCATATCTTCAATTGGTAAAATATTTGAAATAACCCCTTTGTTACCATGACGACCTGACATTTTGTCACCTTCTGAAATTTTACGTTTTTGAGTAATATATACACGTACAACTTCATTTACTTCAGGTGGTAATTCTGCTCCACCTTTTCTGCTGAAACGTTCAATTTTATGAACAATACCGCCTCCACCATGAGGAACTTTAAGTGATGTAACACGAACATCTTTAGAATTATCTGAGAATAATGCTTGTGTTAATCTTTCTTCAGGAGTTGGTTCAGTAATTCCTTTTGGAGAAACTTTACCTACAAGTGTATCTCCTTCTTTTACTTCAGCACCAAGTCTAATAATACCATTTTCATCAAGGTTAGCGATTGAATCTTTACTTTCACCGTCTAAGTCTCTTGTAATTTCTTCTTTACCAAGTTTTGTATCACGAACTTCACAAGTGTATTCTTCAATATGAATTGAAGTATATACGTCATCTTGAACAAGTCTTTCACTCATGATAACAGCATCCTCGAAGTTATAACCATTCCAAGTCATGAATGCAATAACAACGTTTCTACCAAGTGCAAGTTCACCTTGATCCATAGAAGGTCCATCAGCAAGAACATCTCCTACTTTTACAATTTCACCTGGAACAACGATTGGACGTTGGTTAACACAAGTAGAGTGATTTGAACGTTCATATTTATTTAATTCGTATACATGATTGTCGCCTTTCATATCACGAACAACAATTTTTAAACCATCAGCGTATTCTACAACACCATCTACATCACTACAGATAGCAACACCTGAATCTTTTGCGGCTTTGTATTCAATACCAGTTCCTACAAATGGAGCTTCAGGTTTAAGAAGAGGAATTGCTTGACGTTGCATGTTCGCACCCATAAGTGCACGAGTAGTATCATCGTGTTCTAGGAATGGAATACATGCTGTTGAAACAGCAACAACTTGTTTAGGTGATACGTCAATTAAATCAACGCTCATTTTGTCTGTTTCAATGAATTCGCCAAAGTGTCTTGCGATTAGTTTATCATCTACGATGCAAAGTTCCCCAGTTTTTGGATCTTTTTCCATCTTAACGTTGGCTTCGGCAATAATAAATTCTTCTTCTCTATCAGCTGTAAAGTATCTTACTTCATCAGTGATGATAGCACGTTTAGTTTCTTTATCTTTTTTTACAACTAAATAAGGTGTTTCAATAAATCCAAATTCATTAGCTCTAGCATATGATGCAAGTGAGTTAATTAACCCGATGTTTTGACCTTCTGGTGTTTCTACTGGACAGATTCTACCATAGTGTGATGAGTGAACGTCACGTACTTCGAAACCAGCTCTATCACGAGAAATACCACCTTGACCTAAGGCAGATAAACGACGTTTATGTGTTAATTCAGATAATGGATTGATTTGGTCCATAAATTGTGATAATTGGCTACTACCAAAGAATTCTCTAAATGTAGAAGTAAGTGGTCTAATATTAACTAAGTTTTGAGCAGTAACACTCTTAACTTCGCCTGATGTAGACATTCTATCACGAATATTCTTTTCAACTTTAACCATACCTATACGGAATTGGTTTTGTAATAATTCACCAATTAAACGTAAACGTCTGTTACTTAAGTGGTCAATATCATCAATCTTACCAACAACTTTACCAACACCAGCATGTAAATTAATATAATAACTGATTGTTGCAAAAATATCTGATAAAACAACATGACATCTATCTTCTCTTTGGTCATTACCAAGGATTCTTACTTTAATGTCACCTTCATTAGTTTTAACTAAAACATCTAATGTTTCTAATACAACACTGTCACCTTGTAACATTAATTCGTATTCATAAGTTTTACGGAATGCTTCACGGTTTTCTGAAAGAATTTCGGCAGTACTCTTTCCAGTGTTAGCGTCTTTTCTATAAGTAATTTCTGTACCAGCAGGTAAAATCACTTCACCAGTTTCAGGATTGATAATATCATTTGCAAGACGATGACCTACAGCACGTGCAACAGCATCAAGTTTTTTGTTAACTTTATAACGACCAACTTTTGCTAAATCATAACGACGTACTTCAAATAAACGGCTGGCAATAAATTTACGAGCAGTATCAGCTGATGTTTTTTCACCAGGTCTTAAATTGTCATATAATTTCTTAACAGCATCATCTTCACCAAATGATTCATCTTTATCGAAACTGTTTTGGAAAATTTCTAAAATATTTTTTGGTCTTAAATCTACTTCTTCTCTTTCACCTAAGAATAAATTTACCATTTCTAAATTACTCTTTACACCAAGTGCACGAATAAATGTAGGTAAGCATACTTTCTTAGAACGGTCTAATTTAGCAAACCAAATATTTTTATTACTCTTTTCAAATTCGATCCAAGCACCACGTGTTGGGATAATTTGTCCTGAGAAAATTGAAATACCAGTTTTTTTATCAACTTCTTCAGAGAAGAATACACCTGCAGAACGAACAATTTGGGTAACAACTACACGTTCAGAACCATTAAAAATAAATGTTCCCCAAGGTGTCATCATAGGTAATTCACCCATGAAAACAGTATCATCTTTAAATTCACCAGTTTCTTTATTTTCTAAAGCAACGTGAACTTTAAGTGAACGCGAATAATTAACCTTATGAAGTTTAGCTTCTTTAATTGTATACTTAGGTTCTTCAAAATAGTGTTCCATGAAATGTAATTCAAACTTTTCACCATCACCATGGTCTTTAATTGGTGAAATTTCTTTAAATAAAGATTTTAAACCTTCATCTAAAAACCACGCAAAAGACTTAGTTTGAATTTCGATTAAGTTAGGTAACTCAACATTTGTTTGAACACTTGCATAATTACGACGAACTCTTGTTCTTCCATATTGGACATTTTTGTAACTCAAATCATTCACCTCTTTTATAAATTTCGAGTCATACAAAGCAGCAAAAATGCCGATTATACTGCATTGTATCGTATCTTAGATATTATATTCTAAATGTTTATTTTTGTCAAGTAAAATAACACTTTTTTTATATTTTTTCTTTTACAAAAATAAAAAATGACTAAATTCTAACTTTTTTTATTATAAAAAAAGCTTTTTTTTAGTCATTTAGTTTGTATTTTTTTAGTTTTTTTCGGCTTTTATGATCCAATATCCTTTATCTTTTTCTATAACTTCAACAATAGGAAATACAGTTTGAAGTGCTTTGTATAAAGATTCAGCACCTTGTTTCTTTTGAATTACTGCATAGTATTTTCCACCATCATTTAGTTTTTCAAAAGATCCTAAAGATATTTCATGAACAACTTTTTTCCCAGCTCTAATAGGCGGATTACTAACAACAACATCATATTTTTTAGTAACATTTTCGTAAATATTACTAGCGAATATTTCCGCATTTTTTATTTCATTTAATGTCATATTTTGCTTTGCTAAATCAATTGCTCTAAGATTTACATCAACCATTTCTACAAAACATTCAGGGTTTGTTTTTGCAATTGTTAAGCCAATTGTCCCATATCCACATCCAACATCAAGTAGTGTTTTTGCTTCCTTAACATCAATTGTTCTTAATAATAAACTACTTCCGAAATCAATTCCACCCTTTGAAAACACTCCATTATCACTTAAAAAACGCATCTTTGTTTTTCTAAAATAATAAGTTAATTCATTGATATTGCTAGTTAAATTTTCATTATTTTCAAAATATTGTCCACACATATAAGCCTCCTTATAAATTTAATAAAAGCCTGAGTTACCTCAGGCTAGTATCCATAAATGATTAAAACTATTTAATTTCGATTTCAGCGCCAGCTTCAACGAATTTAGCTTTAATAGCTTCAGCTTCTTCTGGAGATACTTTTTCTTTGATAGGTTTTGGAGCACCATCAACTAAATCTTTAGCTTCTTTTAAGCCTAAACCAGTTACTTCACGAACTAATTTGATAACATTTAATTTAGATGCACCAGCGCTTGTTAAGATAACGTTAACTTCGCTTGGTCCTTCTTCAACTGCTGCTGCAGCTCCTGCTACTACTGCTACTGGAGCAGCTGCAGTTACACCGAATTCTTCTTCGATAGCTTTCACTAATTCATTTAATTCTAATACGCTCATTTCTTTAAGAGCTTGTAAAAATTCTTCTTTATTAAAGTTTGCCATTTCGTTTGTTCCTCCTAATTAATTTTCTTTTTCTGATACTGCTTTAACAACACAAGCAAGGTTGCGGATAGGCGCTTGTAAAACGCTTAGTAACATAGATAACATACCTTCTTTGTTTGGTAATTGTGATAATGCTTTTAATTCAGCTTCACTAGTTACTTTTTTATCTACGATACCAACTTTAACAGATAGTTTTTCATGTTCTTTTAAGAAATCATAAACAACTTTTGCACCTGTTACTTCGTCTTTACTTACAATGATTGCGCTTGGTCCTGCTAAGTGTTCTTCAACACCGTCAAAACCTTCTTCTTTTGTTGCACGACGTAAGATGTTGTTTTTAACAACTTTCATTTCACAGTTTTCAGCATGTAGCTTAACACGTAATTGAGTAATTTCAGCTACAGTTAATCCTAGGTAATCAACGAATAATGTTGATCCAGCTTTAGAAATTTGTTCTCTAACTACTTGGACCTCTTCATGTTTTTTAGCGATTGTCGCTTCATTCATTGTTTTCACCTCCTGAAAAATTTGTTCTTTCATAAGAAAGAATAGATTTGTTCCTCGGTAGGAAATTAAGCCTTTGAGCTGTCTTATCTCATCAGCACCTACTGTCTACGGCAGAGACTTTTATACTATATACTTTATGAATTTATTTTCTTTTTTTATAATTGTTTTTTTACTTTTATACTACTTACTATGCAAGTTCTGTTTCAACTTTGATACCAGGACCCATAGTTGAAGTAATTGTTAAGTTTTGAATATATACACCTTTAACAGTTTGTGGTTTAATACGAACCATTTGTTTGTAGATAGCCATTACGTTTTCAGCAAGTTTATCGTTTGCGAATGAAACTTTTCCTACTGGAACTTGAATGTTACCTACTTTATCAGTACGATATTCAACTTTACCAGCTTTAAATTCTTTAACTGTTTGTTCAATATTCATTGTAACTGTACCAGTTTTAGGGTTCGGCATTAATCCTTTAGGACCTAAAACACGTCCTAATTTACCTAATTCACCCATCATATCTGGAGTAGCGATGATAGTATCGAATTCAAACCAACCTTCTTTAATCTTTTCAAGATATTCAGCATCACCAGCATAATCTGCACCAGCTGCTAAAGCTTCTTTAGCTTTTGCATCTTTAGCGATTACTAATACACGTACAGTTTTACCAGTTCCATTTGGAAGTGAAACTGCTCCACGTAAATTTTGTTCTGCTTTACGAGGGTCAATATTTAATTTGAAAGATACTTCAACAGTTGCATCGAATTTTGCAACATTAGTTTTTTTAACTAGTTCTACTGCTTCTTCTAAAGAATATCTTTTTTGGCGATCAACTAGTTTTAAAGCTTCTTGATATTTTTTACCTCTTTTTGCCATTGTTTTTTACCTCCTAAATGTGGTCTAACGGAATCTCCTCCCACGCGGATCTTACGATCCATTTAAAGAGAAATTATAGAAGACTAGTCTTCTACAACGATTCCCATGTTTCGAGCAGTGCCTTCCACAATGTTTGCTGCTGCTTCGACTGTGTATGCGTTAAGATCAGGCATCTTCATTTGTGCGATTTCTAATAATTTAGCACGACTGATAGTTGCAACTTTATTCTTTTTCGCATTCCCGGAACCTTTTTGAATGCCTGCTGCTTTCTTTAATAAGTCTGAAGCTGGTGGAGTTTTTGTAATAAATGTGAAGCTTCTGTCTTCATAAACATAAATTTCAACTGGAATTACATATCCTACCATTCCTGCTGTCTTATCATTAAATTGGCTGCAGAATTGTTGAATGTTTACACCTGCTTGACCTAGAGCTGGACCAACTGGTGGAGCTGGGTTAGCTTTTGCTGCAGGGATTTGAAGTTTAACAACTTTTTTAATTTGTTTAACTTTAGCTGCCACGAGACACACCTCCTTATTTTGTCCGTGATGTGGTTTATGAACACTATGATGTTCTCCCACACTTTAAATTAATTCATAGTATAAAGCGTCATTGCACGCGATTAATATTATACATTATTTTGTCTTAAAAGTCAATTAATGTGTTCTTTTTTATAACACTTTTTTTCAACCAAAATAAAACAAAACCAACAATGTACGAATTGTTGGTTTTCAGTTTGTTATTATTTAAAGTTTTTCTTCATATCTGCGAAGCTTTGTGCAATTTGGAAACCAGCAGATAAGTAAATATAACGCGCAGGATTGTCAAGACCTGTAAAGAAAGTCATATAACTTGAACCATTATTTTTTAACCAATAGCATAAGTTACAGAATAATCCTTTACCTAATCCGCCACCGCGTTCATTTGGATCTACAACGATACCATCTAAATGTCCACGTCCAGTTGATTCAGTATACATTGCGCCTGTCCAACCAACAACTTTATTATTGTTAGCAGCAACTAAGAATGGATATGGATTTTCTCTTTTTAAGTTATTTCTAATAGATGCAGCAAATCCTGGATTGTTGATAACTTCACAGAATTCTTCAATTCCATAATGTTTATTAGGATCATAAACTTCAACAGTTAATCCACGTTCTTTATTTTCCTCCATCTTTTTAACAACACTTTGAGGAAGTTCATATTTAGCAAGTGGTAAATGGAATCCTTCGTGAATACTATTTACAAAATATCCATGATGATATAAGAAAATATAGAATTCTGAATTCATTCTTACAGCTGGCATACCAGGATGTTCATGTTTTTCAGTATGAGGAATATACCATGGCCAGTTTAAACCACTAATAAAGCAGAATCTTGCAGATGTTTTTCCTTTTGCAACAATATATTTTTCGATTAATTCTAATAAAGCAGAACCAATTCCTTGTCTTCTATATTCTTTTTTAACAATAAATGTATGAATTAAACCAGATGAATTAGGATTGCCTTCATCACTAGGACGTACTAACGCACTAGCAAAACCAACAACTTCATCATCTTTTACAGCAACAAATGTTCCTTCTGCAGCAAAATTAGGATGTTTAACTAATCTAGCAACAAATTGTTCTTCAGTATGTTCTTTAAAGAAAACCTCTTCTTCAGTTAAAGATTTGAAAACTTCATACATACCATGTTGATATTTTTCTTCATATTGATAATATTTAATCATTTTGCACCTCTTGTATTTTTTAAATAAATCTATTCTAGATTTCTTCCTTATTATTATATAATATTTTTTTATTTTGTAAAAGTATATTACATTTTTTTAACATTTTAATTAAAAAAATAAAAATAGCAGATATTATCTGCTATTTAATAGGTTCTACTTCATCAAATCTAAGTTCATTTGGTGTTTGTCTACCAAACATATCAATAAGAACTGTAACAATTTGATTATCAATATCTATGCTTTCCACAACAGCTTCTTGTCCATAGAATGTTTCAGAAATTACTTTTACAGTATCCCCTACAGCAAATTTAATTTCAGTAGTAATTGTAATTCCACTTTTCTTTAAAATTGGAATCATTTCATGCGGAGGAATTGGAACTGGTTTTGCTCTTCCACCACTTGAACCTAAGAACCCTGTAACCATTGGCGTATTTCTTACAATAAACCATGATTCATCTGTAACGATCATATCAACAAAGATATAACCAGGATAAGGATTTTCAATTACTTCTTTCATTTCGCCATTTGCTTTTTTTTCCATATGAACTTCTTCAGGAATAAGTACATTAAATATGTAATCTTCCATATTCATTGATACGATACGGCGTTCTAGATTACGTTTAGCAGCATATTCCATACCAGCATATGATTGGATTATATACCAAGCTCTTTCGTTATCTGTATCTTCGTTATACATATTATCTCCTAGTATAATAAGTTTTTCATTAATTGAATGAATTTTTCAATAACAAAATCACAACCAATGAAGAATAATGCTAATACAACTGAGAAACCGATTACTTTAACAACGTTCCATAAAAATTCATTTAATTTTAAACCACTGATGTGTTTAATTTCAGCGATAGATGGACGATAGAATGCAGCAGCAACTAATGCAATTGAAATAGCACCAAGACCAACTAAAATCCATGAGAAAATTACTGTATTTGTTTTACCACCAATTAACCATGCTTCTTCAGGAATTGAAAGTAGTTGTCCTTGTAATAAAATTACACCAAGTTCAATAGCAAATACTCCTAAAAATAATAATAAATAATTTTCAATTTTATGTTCAGAAAGTAAATACTCCACTACACGATTTTTCTTTTCTGCTTGTACTTTTTCAGCCATTGTGAATTCCTCCTATTTTGTTTCTTTATGTACTGTATGTTTGTTACAACGTTTACAATACTTTTTAACTACGACTCTTTCAGTAGTATTTAATTTATTTTTTTCAGTTATATAATTACGAGATAAACATTCCTCGCAAACCAATATTACTCTTTCTCTCATATAATACCACCTTGACCTATTTATTATACTATTTTTTAAATCAAAAGTCAACACTTTTATATTTTTTTATTGTTTTTAATAATTTTTAACTTAATTCTATTAATTGCATCATATATTTGTTTTATATCTTTTTTAGTTATTTCGGCAATTTTCGAAGGTTTAAAACCTTCAATAAACTTATATTGATAAACAGTTAGTTCAAAATTCGATAATTTCAAATTATTCTCTTCAATAAAACTGTTTTCACTGTCATTAATGATTGAAGAATAATCAATAACATATTCTTCTAAAAATTCATGATATGATACGATATCATTATTTTTCTTTTTCGCTAAATCTATAAACTTTCTTTTTAACAATATAGTAAAATAACTATTAAAACTATACGGATAATTATCATTAAAACTATTTATTGCTTTCATCAAACAAAGCATACCTTCTTGCATATAATCATCTATTTCATTTTCATTTTTTGAAATTTTCTTTGCATATTTATAAACAAGCGGTTTATACTTATTAATTAATATATCTTTTGCATCATCATCGTTTTCTGCAATTAAATAAAGTAATTCATTATCATTATATTTATACACATAAATCCCCCAATTTTAATGTATTTTATCTATTTCTTATTATTTCGTAAAAAATTATACTAGCACTTACAGATGCATTAAGTGAATTAACATGTCCATACATAGGAATATGAACATTAAAATCACAATTTTCTTTAACTAGTCTTGATATTCCACTTCCCTCACTACCAATTACAACAGCAATTTTACCACTATAATCTTGAGTTCTATAATCGACAGAACCATCCATATCAAGACCTATTATCCAGAACCCTTCATCTTGAAGTTTTTTTATTGTTTGTACTAAATTTGTAGCTTGAACTACATCAACATGTTCAATTGCACCAGTTGAAACTTTTGCTACTGTCGAATTAAGCGAAACACTTCTATTTTTAGGAATAATAATAGCATCCATTCCTGTAGCATCAGCAGTTCTCATAATCGCCCCAAGATTATGAGGATCTTCTAATCCATCTAAAATAGCAATCGCAACATTATCTTTGTTCTTTGTTTTATTTAATACGTAATTTAATTCTTTATATTCGTATTCAACAATTAAAGCAACCATCCCTTGGTTGTTTTTACCAAACTTTTGATTCATTTCTTGATTAGATAAAATCGTAAGTTTAATACCTTTTTCTTTAGTGATTTTCTTTATTCTATTTATATCATCACCAAGTGTATTAGATACATACACTTGTGTAATACTTTTATTCGTCTTTAAACTTTCATTTACAGTATTTTTACCGTATATGTACATTTTACTCTCCTTCTACTGCTTTAAACATTAAAACAATTATTTCGTCTAATCTAGTTTGATCTTTTTTTAAATATAAATATCCAATTATCGCTTCAAGTCCACTAGAAACAACATATGCACTTCTATCTACATTTTTACGATGTCCGCTAGGTGCGCTGTTTCTTCCTCTTAAAAATATATCTTTTTCTTCTTGCGTAAACTGATCATTAATTTTATCATATATTTTTTTATGATTTTCAGCGCTAACGTAATTTATACTTATTTTTCTTAAATCTTTATTTTTAGTAATGCCTTTTTCTAATAAATGTTTTCGTACCATTAATTCATAATAAGCGTCACCAACATATGCAAGATTTGCACCATTTAATAAATTATAATTCATTATAGAACAATACCTTTTTCTGAAATTTCTCTTCTTAGGATATCAGCTTTTTCAAAATCTTTTTCATTTCTTGCATTCATCCACTCTTTAACTAATGTTAATTCTTCAGATGTTAAAGGATTAATCTCCACATATAAACCAAAAATATCAAGCATATCTTTTAAAGTTTTAAAATCATCTTTTAATACTGATATTTCAATATCTTTTGTTCTTAAATCTTTATTAATTGTTTTCAAATGATTATAAATTATACTTAAAGCATTTGCTGTGTTAAAGTCATATGCCATTTCATTTAAATATTCATCCATTATTGGTAAAACATTTCCATCAAAATTACCGTCAATTAGTTCAATTTTTCTATATAAACTGATAAATGTCTTTTCGATTTTTTCCCATTCATTTTTCATCTTTTGCATTAATTCATCATTATAATTAATTGTTTGACGATAATGATTTGCTAAAACAAATAATCTATACGCTTGTGGAGGATATTGTTCAATAATGTCTTTTAGCCAAATAACATTACCTAAAGACTTACTCATTTTTTCTCCACTTAAATCGATTCTTGCATTATGTAACCAATAGTTTGCAATTGTATGATGATTTAAAGCACATGATTGTGCAATTTCATTTTCATGATGAGGGAATTTTAAATCATTTCCTCCACCATGAATATCAATGATTCCGCCAAAGATTTTGTCAATCATTACCACACATTCTGTATGCCAACCAGGTCTTCCCATGCCAAATGGACTATCCCATTTTTTACCAACATCTTTTGTTTTTTTCCATAATGTGAAGTCAGCTGGATTTTTTTTATTAGTGTTGATGTCAATTCTAGAACCACTTTCTAAGTTATCTAATTTTTGATTACTTAATATTCCATAATTTTCTATACTTCTTACGTCAAAGTATACATCATCACCACTTTGATAAGCATAGCCTTTCTTTACTAATTCATCAATAAATTCAACAATATTTTCAATATTTTCAGTTACTTTAGGATGTTCAACATCATTAGAACATCCGATTTTATCACATGCCTTTAGATATGCATCAATATATTTTGTTGAAACTTCTTCTTCACTAATATTTTCTTCTTGAGCTTTTTTGATTATTTTATCATCAATATCTGTAAAGTTTGAAACCATTTTTACATTATATCCAATGTATTCTAAAAACTTTTTAACTGTATCAAAAAAGATCACAGGTCTTGCATTACCAATATGCATATGATTATATACAGTTGGACCGCAAACATACATTGATACTTCATTTTCTCTTATTGTTTTAAAATCTTCAATTTTATTTGTTAAAGAATTGTATAATTTAATGTTTTTCATAATCTACTCCTTCTTTCAAAAAATCATTTTAATCAAATATTTTTTTGAAAAAATAAGACCACAAAGAATATT